>NZ_JBGLYN010000091.1:0-26003 GCF_047304045.1 Variovorax sp. Varisp85 | reverse complement strand
CTCCCCGCAGCGAAATAAAGGAGGAGGCGAAGCCGGGGGACATTCGCGGAGGGGAGTACCCGGTGGCCTGTGCACGCACCCCGAATGACGCATCACGCCTTCCCAAAGGATGAGACGCAGGCCGTCTACCGCGCCATCCACGAACGCCGCGACATGCGCCACTTCGCAGGCGGGCAGGTCGAGCCCGAAGTGCTGCGCCGGCTGCTCGATGCGGCACACCACGCGCCCAGCGTCGGCTTCATGCAGCCCTGGCGTTTCATTCGCATTCGCGGCGAAGCGCTGCGGCAGGAATTGCACCGCGTCGTCGAACAGGAACGCGTGCTTACGGCCCGTGCCCTGGGCGAGCGTGAAGACGAATTCATGCGCCTCAAGGTGCAGGGCCTGCTCGACGCCGCCGAACTGCTGGCGGTGACGCTGGCCGACGGCCGCGAGAAGCATGTGTTCGGCCGCCGCACGCTGCCGCAGATGGACCTGGCTTCGGCCTCGTGCGCCATCCAGAACCTCTGGCTCGCGGCGCGTGCCGAGGGGCTGGGCATGGGCTGGGTGTCGCTGTTCGATCCGGCCGAGGTGTCGGTGCTGCTCGGCCTGCCCGAAGGCGCCGAGCCCATTGCGCTGCTGTGCCTGGGCCCCGTGCACGGCTTCTACGAAGAGCCGATGCTGCAGCGCGAACGCTGGGCGAAGCGCGAGCCGCTCGCTTCGCTGGTGTTCGACGAAGGCTGGGGCCGGCCTTCGGACCTTTTCGATCAACCGCCTGCCGTGGAGCCTATCTGATGCTGGCTTTCGATACCGTTCTCTTCGAGCTTGCGCGCCTGTTCCTCTGGCCGGTGACGCTGGGCGTGCTGCTGTCTTTCGTCTATGCCGTGTACTGCCTCGGCGCGTTCGGCATCGAGTATCTGCAGCGGCTTCGCGACCCGTCGCGCGCGCTGGTGCTGCAGCGCCACGCGCAGGCCAGCCAGGAGCAGATGGAGCTGGTCGTGCTCAAGCAGCTCGAAGGCGTGCGCCTGTGCAGCCGCGTGGCGCCGATGCTGGGGCTGATCGCCACCATGATCCCGATGGGCCCCGCGCTCGTGGCCGTGGCCTCGGGCGAGTCGCAGGGCGTGGCGCAGAGCCTGGCGCCCGCGTTCGCGAGCGTGATCGTGGCGCTGGCCTCGGCCTCGATCGCCTTCGTGGTCTACACCGTGCGCCGCCGCTGGCTCATGCGCGAGCTGGTGACGGTGCTCGACGCGCGGGACCGGCTGTCATGAGCAGTCGTCGCCAGTTTTCCATACTGAGCAGCCTGGACAGCGACGACGACGACCCGGTGCTCTCGACCATCAACCTGATCGACGTGTTCATGGTGGTGATCGGCATGCTGATGATCGCGGTCATCAACAACCCGATGAACCCTTTCGCGCAGGACAAGGTGACGATCATCCGCAACGAAGGCCAGCCGAACATGGAGATCGTCACGCGCGAGGGCCGCAAGATCACGCGCTTCAAGGCCAGCGGCGCGACGGGGCAGGGCGACGGCGAGAAGGCCGGCACGGCATGGCGACTGAAGGACGGCACGATGGTTTATGTGCCGGCCGATGCGGTGCCGGCGCAGGACGGGAAGTGACGCGATTCCTCTTCTGGTTGTTGATGGTGGGGCTGGGCGTCTTTTCGCCGGCCCAGGCGCAGCAGGCTCCTTCCCGCGTCGTGGTGCTGAGCACGTCGCTGGTGTCCCCGGCGCGCGTGGTGCGGTTGCAGGCCGCGGCGCGCGAGGCGGGGCTGCCGCTGCAGGTGGTGTCGGCGTCGCAAGATTCGCGCGGGACGCTGGCCGCTGCGCTCGAAGGCGCGCGTTTGCTCGTCGTCGATGCGCCGCACATCAGCGTCGCGCAGGCGGCGGCGGCACGCTTCGGCGACACGATTGCGCAGAGCGCCGCGCCGTATGTGCTGATCGGCGAGTTCGCGCTGGTGGCCAAGGGGCAGACCTCCGCCGCCGCGCCGCTGCTGGCCGAACGCGGTGTCGAAGCGGCGTGGGCGCAGCGGGTGCGCGAGTACTGGCGCTTTGCCGGTACCGCCAACCTCGACGCGGCAATGAAGGCACTGGCGCAGCCCGGCAATCTCGCTGGCCTGCCCGATGCCGTGCCGCTGCCGCTGGCCGGCCTCTATCACCCGGCCTGGCCCCGTATCGAAACCGAGATCGCCGCCATCGAACGGCTGCCCGGCAGCGGCACGGTCGCCATCGCCGTCAACAGCGCCACCGTGACGGGCGACGACACCGGCTGGCTCGACGCGCTGATCGCCTCGCTCGAACGGCGTGGCATGCGCGCCTATGCCTTCTACGGCCCGCGCCAGCAGAAAGACCTGTTCTTCCGCATGACGCACGCCGGTGAACGGCGCGTGGCCGATGCGATCGTCAATGCCTCGCTGGTGTTCAGCCCCAACGAGCGCAAGGCCGAGCTCGAGCGCATCGGCGTGCCGGTCCTGCAGACGTTGCCCTCGCTGGCGATGGATGCCGCGCAATGGGCGCAGAGCAAAGACGGCCTCTCGCAAACCGACATCGCTGCGTACTACAGCCCGAGCGAGCTGGCAGGCATGACCGACCCGATGCTCGTCAGCGCCCGCGATGCCGCGGCCGGCACGCTGCAGCCGCTGCCCGCGCAGATCGACGCCGTGGCCGACAAGGCCGCCGTGCTGCTGCGCCTGCAGCGCACGCCGGCTGCGGACCGCCGCGTGGCGATGCTGGTCTACAACTATCCGCCGGGCGAGGCGAACTTCGGCGCGTCCTTTCTCAACGTGCCGCGCAGCGTGAGCAACATGCTCGCGGCAATGAAGTCGGCCGGCTACCGCACCGAGCAGCCGGGCGCCGACGCGCTGATCGCGCAGGTGCAGGCCGCGATGAAGGCCTACTACCCGACGGGGCAGGGTGACGAACTGCAGCCGCTGCTCGACAGGAACCTTGCCGACGCGATGCCGCTGTCGCGCTACCTCGCCTGGTTTCGCGCGCTGCCCGTGGAGACGCAGCGCCGCATCGAAACCTACTGGGGCCCGCCCGAAAAATCGACTATGCTGCGCCCCGTTGCCGGCGAGCCGGCCTTCGTGATTCCACGCGTCCAGTTCGGCAACGTCGTCGTGCTGCGCCAGCCGCCGCGCTTCGAGCCCGGCACGCAGGTGGCGGGCAAGGCCGAGCAGGTCTACCACCGCTCGGCCGTGCCGCTGAGCCACAGCTACCTCGCCACCTACCTCTGGCTGCGCACGCAGTTCGGCGCCGGCGCCGTGGTGCACGTGGGCACGCACGGCACGCTCGAATGGTCGGCGGGCAAGGAGCGCGGGCTGTCGGTGCAGGACGATCCGCTGCTCGCGCTGGGCGATCTGCCGAACGTCTATCCGTTCATCATGGACAACCTCGGCGAAGCCACCACCGCCAAGCGCCGCGGCCGCGCGACGATGGTGAGCCATTCGACACCGATGTTCGCGCCCGCCGGCTTCCGGCCCGGCGTGCAGGAAATGCACGAGCGTATGCACGACTGGGAAACGCTGTCGCCCGGCCCTGTGAAGACCGCGATGGAAAAGCAGCTGGCGGCCGAGTTCGTCGAACAGCACTACGACCGCGACCTCGGCTGGACGCCCGCGCGCATTCGCGCGGACTTCCCGGGCTTCGTCGCCGTGCTGCATCCGTACCTCGACGAACTCGCGCAGACCGCGCAGCCGTTGGGCCTCGCGACCTTCGGTCAGGCGCCCGATGCGCAGCGCCGCCGCATGACCATCCTGCAGATTCTCGGCAAGCCGCTGGTCGAGGCGCTCGGCGAAGACATCGACGAGGCCTTCCTGATCGATGCGAAGCGCATTGCCGATTCGCGCCCCACGCGCTGGGTCGAGCTTGCGCTTGTCGATGCGCAGACTGCGAGCGCCATGGGAAAGACCGTCGCCGGGAAGCAAAGTCTTCTGCTGCTGGCCGAACGCGCGCAGAAGCTCGACGCCGTGCTCGCGCACAACGAAGAAATCGAAGGCCTGCTGACCGCGCTCGATGGGCGCTACCTGAGATCGAGCTACGGCGGCGACCCGGTGCGCAATCCGGACAGCCTGCCGACCGGCCGCAACCTCTACGGCTTCGACCCGAGCCGCATGCCGACACGCGCGGCGTGGGAGACGGGCGTGGCCGCCATGGACGCGTGGATCGCCGAACACGCGAAGTCCCATGCCGGCAAGCCGCCGGAAAAGATCGCCTTCACGCTCTGGGCCGGCGAGGCCTCGCGCCACCAGGGCGTGCTGGAAAGCCAGGCCTTCTACGCCATGGGCGTGAAGCCGCGCTGGGACGAGGGCGGGCGCATGGCGGGCATCGAGGTGATTCCCGCGCCGGTGCTGAAGCGGCCGCGCATCGATGTGCTGATCAGTGTCACCGGCTCCTACCGCGACCAGTTTGCCAACGCGATGCGTTGGCTCGATGAGGCCGTGCAGCAGGTGGCGGCCCTGCACGAATCGAGCAACGCCGTGGCGCAGCACAGCGAGGCACTGGCACGCAAGCTCCGCGCGGAAGGCGCGACAGCACAAGAGGCGCAGCGCTGGTCGACGGCGCGCGTGTTCTCGAACGAGCAGGGCAGCTACGGCGCCGGGCTGGAGGAAGCCGCGCTTGCGAGCGACGTGTGGGCGAGCCAGCAACGCGGCGGCGGCGACGCGCAGATGGCGCAGCTCTACATGGACCGCATGGGCCACGCCTACGGCAAGGGCCTCGACGGCGCCGCGCGGCCTGGCGCCTATGCGGGCAATCTCATGCAGGTCGACGCGGCGTTGATGGCGCGCAGTTCCAACCTCTACGGCGTGCTGACCAACGACGATCCGTTCCAGTACCTCGGCGGCATCGCGCAGGCGGTGCGCCAGCTCACCGGCAAGGACCCGGCCCTGTACGTGCAGAACCTGCGCGACAGCGGCGCGGTGCGCACCGACACGGCCGCAGGCGCCATCGCGCGCGAGATGCAGACCCGCTACCTGCACCCGCAATGGGTCGAGGCGCAGAAGGCCGAGGGCTACAGCGGCACGCTGCAGGTGCTGAAGACCGCGCAGTTCCTCTGGGGCTGGCAGGTCACGGCGCCGCAGGCCGTGCGGCAGGACCAGTGGCAGTCGCTGCACGACGTGTACGTGCGCGACAGATACAAGCTGGGCACGCGCGAATGGCTGGAAGGCGACAACCGTGCAGCCTTCGCGCAGACGCTGGAGCGCATGCTCGATGCGGTGCGGCTGAATTACTGGAAGCCGGATGCGGCCACACGGCGCGAGCTGGCGCGGGCCTATGAGGAGGCGGTGCGCACGACCGGGCTGCGCGAGCGCAATGCGGGTGTGCAGCGGTTCGCGCAGGCGGAGCTGTCGCCGCCTGCGGCTTCGCACAAGCCGAGCGCGCCGGTCGAGCCCGTGGTCGTGGCTGCACCAGCGTCGGCGCCGGTGCAAACACCGGCGACTGGGCCTGCACCCGATAGTCCCCAGCCCGTCAGCGGCCTCAAGCTCGAACCCACGCCCGCCGACGCGCCATCGCCCAAGGCCGAGACAGTCGTCCTTCGGCTCTGGGTCGCGTTGGGCGCTGCACTGCTTGTCGCACTCGGCGCGCTGATGCAGTGGCGCCGGGGCAGGGCGCCTGCCTGATTCGCGAGAATGGCGGCTCTCATGCCCTATCTGAATCCCGAGCACGCCATCGTGGCCACCGCCGCGCTGTGGCTCGCGCTGGCCATCGACCATTGGCTGGGCGAGCCGCCTGCACGCCTGCATCCCGTCGTGTGGATGGGGCGCTACCTCGGCTGGGTCGGTTCGAGCGTTGCACCGCATGCGTACCAGGCGAAGCCGGTGGATCTGCCGATGTTCTTCATCGGCGCGCTGACATGGTGCGTGGGTGCGGCGGCCGTGTGGGGTGTCGCCATGGCCATGCAGGCATTCATCGCGCTGTCGCTGCCCGCGTGGGCCGGCGCGTTGCTGCTCGGCCTGCTGCTCAAGCCGCTTTTCGCCTGGCGCATGCTGCGCGACGAAGTGCTCGCGGTCCAGGCGGCGTTGAGCGTGTCGATCGATGCCGGACGCAAGCAACTGGCGCGACTGGTGAGCCGCGATGTCTCCCGGCTCAGTGAGCGCGAAGTGCGCGAAAGCGCCATCGAATCGCTCGCCGAAAACCTCAACGACTCGCTCGTGGCCCCGGTGTTCTGGTTCGTGCTGCTCGGCCTCCCGGGCGCGGCGCTCTACCGTTTCGCCAACACGGCCGATGCGATGTGGGGCTACCGCGGCGAGCGCAACGGCCGCGACTGGACATGGTTCGGCAGATGGGCCGCGCGCGCGGACGATCTGCTCTCGTGGATTCCGGCGCGCATCACCGTGGGGCTGCTGGCGCTGGCGGCGTGGCGCTGGCCCACGGGGCTGTCCGGCGAGGCGCGACGCACGCCGTCGCCCAACAGCGGCTGGCCGATGGCGACGATGGCGCTGCTGCTCGGTGTGCGGCTGGCCAAGCCGGGCGTGTATGCGCTGAATGCCGAGGGGCGTGCGCCTTCGGCGGCGGATATGCAACGCACTGCGCAACTGGGCGGACGCGCCGCCGCAGCGCTGGGCGTGTTCGCGTCGCTGGCCATCGCGGCAACGACCGGCTGGAGGTGGGTATGAGCGCGGTCCTGCACGGCGGCCCCGATGCATCCGGTGCCGCGCCGCACGACTTCTCGACCAATGGCAATGCCGTGGGCGCGTGCCCGGCCGTGTTGTCCGCGTTGCGCGTCGTCGACGCCGCTCGCTATCCGGACCCGCAGTACACGGCACTTCGAAGCAGGCTTGCGGCCTTTCATGGTGTAAAGGCCGCACGCATAGTCATCGCGGCGAGCGCGAGCGAGTTCATTCATCGCATCAGCGCCGCTGTCGCACAAGGCGGTGGTCGTTGCGTCTGGCTGCCGGCGCACAGCTATGGCGACTATGAGCGTGCGGCGCAGGCCTGGGTTTTGCAAACGATTCGTGCACCTCAGGCGTACAGCGACGCCGCGCTGCGCTGGTGCTGTGAACCGTCGAGCCCGCTGGGGCAGCCGCAAGCCGATCTGCCGCAGCTGGCTGCGAGCCCGGGTGGCGCATGTGTGCTCGACCTGGCCTATGAGCCGTTGCGCCTCGAAGGCCAGGCTTCGCTCGACGCCACTCAGCGCGACCGCCTCTGGCAGCTGTGGACACCGAACAAGGCCATGGGCCTGACAGGCATCCGCGCCGCCTACGCCGTCGCCCCTGAAGACGCCGATGCGAGCCTCGTGCAACGCATCGAACGGCTAGCCCCTTCATGGCCGCTGGGCGCGCACGGCGTGGCGATGCTTGAGGCCTGGACCGGCGACGAAGCGCAACGCTGGCTGGCCCAAAGCCTGCAGACCCTGAGGGACTGGAAAAACCGACAACGCGCGGTCTGCGAATCGCTCGGCTGGCAATGCCTCCCGAGCGACGCCAACTTCTTCTGCGCGCGTACCGACCGTCCGTACCCAGACGTGGCCGCCGCGCTGCGCACCGAAGGCATCAAACTGCGCGACTGCACCTCCTTCGGCCTTCCCGGCCACGTGCGCCTCGGCGTATTGCCCCCGGCCAGCCAGCAGGCGCTGAAGCAGGCCTGGACAAACACGTCCTGACCACATACACCCGCGAGAAAAAATGCTCTACGCCATCACCACGCTCTTTATCTGCCAACTGGCCGGCGAACTGCTCGTGCAGTGGCTCGGCCTGCCCATCCCCGGCCCGCTGATCGGCATGGTGCTGCTGTTCGCCGGCCTGCTGGTGCGACGCGGCGTGCCACAGGTCCTGGCCGACACCTCGGGCCACCTGCTGCGCAACCTGATGCTGTTGTTCATCCCGGCCGTGACCGGCGTCATGCTGCATTTCGAGCGCGTGGGGCGCGAGTGGCTGCCCTTCCTTGCGGCGGGCATCGCCGGTGCGGCATTCACCATGACGGTCACCGCGCTCACGTTCCGCTGGATGATCCGCGTCACAGGCAAGGACGCCGAATGACAGCGCCCGCGAAGCTCTCCGAGATCTGGGTCTTCCTCGCGCAGTCGCCGCTGCTGTGGCTTTCGCTCACGCTGCTGGCCTATCTTGGCGCACTGTGGCTGCACACCCGCAGCGGACGCAATCCGGTGGTCAACCCGGTGCTGGTCTCGGTGATCGTCATCGTCGGCGTGCTGCTGCTCACGCGCACGCCCTACGACACGTATTTCGAAGGCGCGAAGTTTGTGCACTTCCTGATCGGCCCCGCCACCGTGGCACTGGCTGTGCCGCTCTACAGCCAGGTCGGACGGCTGCGGCGGTTGTGGCTGCCCATCGGCGTGGCGTTGTTCGTGGGCTCGGTCGCGGCCATCGTGTCGGCCATCGGCATCGCGTGGGTGCTGGGCGGATCGCACGAGCTGATGATGTCGCTCGCGCCCAAGTCGGCCACCATGCCCATCGCCATGGGCGTGGCCGAGAAGATCGGCGGGCTGCCCTCGCTGGCGGCGGTGGCCGCGGCCATTGCCGGCATCTCGGGCGCGATCATGGCGACGGGGCTGCTGAACCTGCTGCGCATCAAGGAGCCCGCGGTTCGCGGGTTCGCGGTCGGCCTTGCCGCGCATGGCATCGGCACGGCGCGGGCGATCCAGGTGAACGAGACGGCGGGCGCATTCTCCGCGCTGGCCATGGGGCTCAACGGCATCGCGACCGCACTGCTGGTGCCGCTCGTCGTCAAGCTGATGGGAGTGTGAAGGTGCCGTTGTACCGATCCCGTCCCGTCACCGATCCCCGGCCGATGGAGCTCGTCTGGCCCGCGAGGCCTTACCTGGCCGGCTACGTCTCGGCGTTGAACAGGGGCTGGTCGCGCGACGAGACGCGGCCCGAATCGGGCGCGGAGGAACGCGCCGCGATCGAGTCCGACCCCGCCCTGTTCCTCGCGAGCCTGGTCGACCGCGAGGCCAGGGGCGCGCCCATCACCATGCCGGACGGCACGCAGGTGCCGCGCCTGCCGGGCTACAAGTGCTGGATGTGGGACGGCGAGTTTTGCGGCAGCATCGACCTGCGCTGGCAGCCCGGCACCGACGCCTTGCCGATCTACTGCCTGGGCCACATCGGCTACAACGTGGTGCCGTGGAAGCAGCGCAGGGGCTACGCCACGCGCGCACTCGGCGCCATGCTGACGCTGGCCGCGCGCGAGGGGCTGAGCCGCGTCGAGATCACGACCAGCCCGGACAACTTCGCGTCGCAGAAGGTGATCACGGCCCATGGCGGCATGCTGGCCGAGACCTTCGTCACGTTGCCCAGCCAGGGCAGCCTCACCAAGTACCGCTACTTCATCCATCTCTGAAATCTTTCGAGCAAGGAGCACGACCCATGGCCCAGTACACCGCGGAAATCCTTTGGGAGCGGGGCGATCAGGACTTTCTCGGCAACACCTACAGCCGCAGGCATGTGCTGCGCTTCGACGGCGGGGCGGAAGTGGCGGCCTCGTCGTCCCCGCACGTGGTGCCGCTGCCGATGTCGGATGCATCGGCGGTCGATCCGGAGGAGATGTTCGTCGCCTCGCTTTCCAACTGCCACATGCTGTGGTTTCTCACGATGGCCGTGAAGCGCAGGTTCATCGTCGACCGCTACTTCGACGCGGCCACTGGCGTGATGGAGAAGAACGCCGACGGCAAGATGGCGATGACAGTGGTCACGCTGCGACCGGAGGTGGCGTTCTCGGGCGAGAACATTCCTACGCGCGAGCAGATCGAGCAGATGCACCACCGGGCGCATGAAGAATGCTTCATTGCCAACTCGGTGAAGACCGAGGTGCGCTGCGAGCCGGTGTAGTCCGATTCAGCGGCGCTGCAGCCGCGGATTCTTGGCAAACAGCTCCGCCGCCCAATCCACGAACGCGCGCACCTTCGCGCTCAGGTGGCGGTTGGGCGGGTACACCACGTGGATCGGCAACGGGTCGCGATGCCAATCGGGCAGCAGCTCGATCAGCTCGCCGCTTTCCAGCAGCGGCTCGGCCATGAAGGTGATGCACTGCGAGATGCCGAAGCCGCCCAGCACCGCGGTGATGTGCGCGTTGCTCTCGTTCACCGACACGCGGTAGGGCCCGTTCAGCTCGATCTGTTCGTCGCCCTTCCTGAACTCGTGCGGGTAAACGCGCCGCGTGGTGCCCGAGAAGTAGCTCACCACGTGGTGGCGCTTCTCGATGTCGCTCGGGTGCTGCGGCATGCCGTAGCGCTTCACGTACGCCGGCGATGCCACGGTGACGAAGTGCAGCGTGCCGATGCGCCGCGCCACCAGCGACTGGTCGTTGAGCTCGCCGGCGCGGATCACGCAGTCGACGTTGTCGCTGATCAGGTCGACGGTGCGGTCGCTCACCCCCAGGTCGACCTGGATATCAGGATAGCGGTCGCAGAAGCTGGCCAGCGCAGGCAGGATGATCTGCCTTGCCACCGAGGTGCCGACGTCGATGCGCAGCCGCCCCGTGGGGTTGGCCTGCGCATTCGTCATGCTGGCTTCCATGTCGTCGAAGTCGTTGAGAAGGCGCGCGGCTCGCTCGAAGTAGGCCGCGCCGTCGGGTGTGACCGTGACGCGCCGCGTGGTGCGGTTGAGCAGCTTCACGCGCAGGCGCGATTCGAGCGCCTGGATCTGTTTGGTGACCGTGCCTTTGGGCAGGGCGAGAGAGTCCGCCGCACGGGTGAATGTGCCGGCTTCCACGACGCGGACGAAGATCCGCATGGCCTGGATTTGATCCATTGAATGCCTGTTCTGGGTACCCGGCCCACACCGGGGGAGGCGGATTCTCACACAAGCAGCCAAACCCTTGGCGGGTGGCCCCGATTGTTATCGGTTTGGAAACAGAGTAGGGCCGGCTTGCCTGTTTCAACGCTGCGCCGGGCGACTTATATTTCAACCATCGCCCAATTCCCTGAGGTCGCCCATGTCACCCGTTCCATCGTCCCGCTCTGCCGAAGCCGCCGCCCGTGCGGCGGTACAGGGCGTGGAAGCCGATCTGTCGATCGAGCTGCCCGGCCGCGAACCGGTCGGTGCCCGTGTGTACGGCCAGCGTGCCAAGGGTGAAGTCGCACCGCTGGTGCTGCATTTCCATGGCGGCACCTTTGTGTGCGGCGATCTCGACAACGGCCGCAACGTGGCTCGGCTCCTGGCCGGCGCGGGGGCGGTGGTGGTGTCGGTGGCCTATCCGCTGGCGCCCCAATCGCCGTTCCCGGAGCCGATCGAGGTGGGCTATGCCGCCCTCGAATGGCTCTACAAGCAGCGCACCAAGCTCGGCGGCAAAGGCGCGCAGGTGTACCTGGCCGGCGAGGAAGCCGGCGGCAACCTGGCGGCCGCGGTGGCGCTGATCGCCCGCGACCGGGCGCATCCGCCGGTTGCCGGCCAGATCCTGCTGTCGCCCATGCTCGACCCCTGCGCCGGCACCGCCTCGTTGCGCAAGGCCACCAGCGATGCGGCCGAATGCCGCTGGGCCAGCGGCTGGGAGAAGTACCTGAGCTGCCCCTCGAACGCCACCCATCCCTATGCGGTGCCTAGCGGTTCGCTGCGGCTGTCGGCCCTGGCGCCTGCGCTGGTGCTGGTGGGCCAGGACGACGCCATGCGCGACGAGGCGCTGACCTTCGCCGGCCGCCTGCGTGCCGCCGGCATCGAGGTCACGAGCAGCGTGCTGCCCAGTGCCTCCAACTGGCCCAAGGCACTCTACGACACCGAGAACACGGGTTGCGTGGCCTGTGAGGCCACGGTGCAGCAGCACTTCCGCGAGTTTTTCAGCGCGACCACGCCACCGGGTGCGGCGCCGAACCACCCCAGCTAGTTCCCGGCCGATCCCGGCTGCCTGATCGACACGCCGCCAGCGCGGCAGCGTGCGAGGGCCTTGTTTTTTCTGAATTCCGCCGCCTGGTGCCAAAAGCGCCGGGGTGGCCTGTTGCATCCCTGAAGTCATCGAGAAGGACGAACCATCATGTCGAACAACGAGAAAAAGCTGTCTTCCGTCGCCCGCAAGGGCCTGTGGCCCGCCGTGACCGGCATTACCGCATTGCTGGCCGTGGCGGCCGCCGTGTTGGGCATGCACAGTTTCAAGGCCGAGGCCAACAACGCACCGGCGGCGCCGCAGGCCACGCCGGTGTCGGTGGCCACCGTGGCGTCGAGCGAGATCAACGCCTGGGACGAGTTCTCGGGCCGGCTCGAAGCCGTCCAGCGCGTCGATGTGCGCTCCCGCGTCGCGGGCGCCGTGCAGTCGGTGCACTTTCGCGAAGGCGCACTGGTGAAGCAGGGCGATCTGCTGATCACCATCGATCCCGCCCCGTACGCGGCCGAGGTCGAGCGCGCCGAAGCGCAGGTAGCCTCCGCGCAGGCCCGCCAGTCGTTCAGCCGCAGTGAGCAGGAGCGTGCCAAGCGTCTGTGGGACGACAAGGCCATTGCCCAGCGCGAGTACGACGAGCGTGTGAATGCCGGCAGCGAAGCCAATGCCAACCTGCGCGCCGCCCAGGCCCAACTGCAGACCGCGCGCCTGAGCCTGGGCTACACCCAGGTGCGCGCGCCGGTGTCGGGCCGCATCGGCAAGCTCGAAGTGACGGTGGGCAACCTCGTCGCCGCGGGCCCCGGTGCGCCGGTGCTGACCACGCTGGTGTCGGTGAGCCCGATCTACGCGAGCTTCGACGCCGACGAGCAGGTCATCACGCGAGCCCTGAAAGACCTGCCGAGCGGCTCCAGCGCCCGAGGCCAGATCGAGAGCATTCCCGTGCAGATGGGCACCGCCGGCCTCGACGGCACGCCCTTCACCGGCAAGCTGCAGCTGATCGACAACCAGGTCGATGCCAAGAGCGGCACGGTGCGCGTGCGTGCTTCGTTCGACAACAAGGACGGCGCGCTCATCCCCGGCCAGTTCGCCCGCATCCGCATGGGACAGGCCCGCAACGACACCGCGCTTCTCGTGAGCGAACGCGCCATCGGCACTGACCAGAACAAGAAGTTCGTGATGGTCGTGGGCGAAGACAACAAGGCGGTCTACCGCGAAGTCACGCTCGGTGCGTCGATCAACGGGCTGCGTGTCGTGAGCAAGGGTCTGAAGGCCGGCGACAAGGTCGTGGTCAACGGCCTGCAGCACATCCGCCCGGGTGCGCTGGTGGCGCCGAAGCAAGTGACCATGGACGCCAAGGCCGACCCCAAGCAACAACAACCGGAACGTGTCGCGGAAGCGGCCAAATCTTGAACCACCCCCAGGCTTGCTCACTTCGTGTAGCCGCCAACCCCCTCGCGGGGGCAACACCAGCGGCCCGGCAAAGCCGGTTCCGCGGTGTTCCTGAAATGGGAGCCACTTGGATGCCGCGTGCCTGCATGCGGCGTGGACCGCGCACGACGCGGTGGAGTAAACGAACATGAATCTCTCAAAATTCTTCATCGACCGGCCGATCTTTGCCGGCGTGCTGTCGCTATTGATGCTGATAGCCGGCCTGATCGCGCTGCGCGGGCTGCCGATCTCGGAGTACCCGGAAGTCGCGCCGCCTTCGGTGGTGGTGCGCGCCCAGTACCCCGGCGCCAACCCGAAGGTGATTGCTGAAACGGTGGCCACGCCGCTCGAAGAGCAGATCAACGGCGTCGAAGGCATGCTCTACATGGGCAGCCAGGCAACGACCGACGGCGTGCTGACGCTCACCGTGACGTTCCGCCTCGGCACCGATCCCGACAAGGCACAGCAGCTCGTGCAGAACCGCGTCTCGCAAGCCGAGCCGCGTCTGCCCGAGGAAGTGCGCCGGCTTGGCATCACGACCGTCAAGAGCGCGCCCGACCTGACGATGGTGGTCCACCTCGTCTCGCCGAACAATCGCTACGACATCAACTACCTGCGCAACTACGCGGTGCTGAACGTGAAGGACCCGCTGGCGCGCATCGAAGGCGTGGGCCAGGTGCAGATCTTCGGCGGCGGCGACTACTCCATGCGCGTGTGGCTCGACCCGCAGAAGGTCGCGCAGCGCGGCCTCTCGGCGAGCGACGTGGTGGCTGCCATCCGTGGCCAGAACGTGCAGGCCGCGGCCGGCGTGGTCGGCGCATCGCCGGGCCTGTCGGGCGTGGACATGCAGCTGTCGATCAATGCGCAAGGTCGCCTGCAGAGCGAGGAAGAGTTCGGCGACATCATCGTCAAGAGCGGCACCGACGGCGCCGTCACGCGTCTTCGCGACATCGGCCGCCTCGAGATGGGCGCCGCCGACTACTCGCTGCGCTCGCTGCTGAACAACGACCCGGCCGTCGGCATGGGTGTGTTCCAGGCGCCGGGCTCCAATGCGCTCGACATCTCGTCCAACGTGCGCAAGACGATGGCCGAGCTCAACAAAAACATGCCCGAGGGCCTGGAATACCGCATCGCCTACGACCCGACGCAGTTCGTGCGCGCGTCCATCGAATCGGTGATCCACACGCTGCTCGAAGCCATCATGCTGGTGGTGCTGGTCGTGATCCTGTTCCTGCAGACGTGGCGCGCGTCGATCATTCCGCTGCTGGCCGTGCCGGTGTCGGTGATCGGCACCTTCGCGGTGCTGCACGTCCTCGGCTTTTCGATCAACGCGCTGAGCCTGTTCGGGCTGGTGCTGGCCATCGGCATCGTGGTGGACGACGCCATCGTGGTGGTGGAGAACGTCGAGCGGAACATCGAGGCGGGGCTCACGCCGCGCGAGGCGACCTATCGCGCGATGCGCGAAGTGTCCGGGCCCATCATCGCGATTGCGCTGGTGCTGGTGGCCGTGTTCGTTCCGCTGGCTTTCATCAGCGGCCTCACGGGCCAGTTCTACCGCCAGTTCGCGGTGACGATTGCGATCTCGACGGTGATCTCGGCGATCAACTCGCTGACGCTGTCGCCCGCGCTCGCTGCACTGCTGCTGCGCGGCCATGACGCTCCCAAGGACGCGCTGACGCGCGGCATGGACAAGGCCTTCGGTTGGCTGTTCCGCGGCTTCAACAAGCTGTTCCATCGCGGCTCCGAGGCCTACAGCGGCGGCGTGAAGAACGTGATCTCGCGCAAGGCGCTGATGCTCGCGATCTACGTCGCGCTCATCGCCGTGACCTTCGGCCTCTTCAAGGCGGTGCCCGGCGGCTTCGTGCCGGCGCAGGACAAGCAGTACCTGATCGGCTTCGCTCAGCTGCCCGACGGCGCCACGCTCGACCGCACCGACGAAGTGATCCAGCGCATGGGCGAGATCATGAAGAAGAACCCGAACGTGGAGGACGCCATCGCCTTCCCGGGCCTGTCGATCAACGGCTTCACCAACAGCTCCAACTCGGGCATCGTGTTCGCCACGCTCAAGCCCTTCGACCAGCGCAAGCGCGCCGACCAGAGCGGCGGCGCGGTGGCGGGCCAGTTGAACGGCGCCTTCTCGAGCATCCAGGACGCCTTCATCGTGATGTTCCCGCCGCCGCCGGTGGCGGGCCTGGGCACCACGGGCGGCTTCAAGCTGCAGCTGGAAGACCGCGGCTCGGTGGGCTACGACCAGATGGACGCGGCAGTGAAGGCCTTCATGGCCAAGGCTTACCAGGCGCCCGAACTGGCCGGCATGTTCACGAGCTGGCAGGTCAACGTGCCGCAGCTGTACGCCGACATCGACCGCACCAAGGCCCGCCAGCTCGGCGTGCCCGTGACGGACATCTTCGACACCATGCAGATCTACCTTGGCAGCCTGTATGCGAACGACTTCAACAAGTTCGGCCGCACGTACTCCGTGCGCGTCCAGGCCGATGCGCCTTACCGCGCCCGTGCCGAAGACGTGGGCCTGCTGAAGGTGCGCTCGACCTCGGGCGAGATGGTGCCGCTGGCCGCGCTGATGAAGGTGAATTCGACCTTCGGCCCGGAACGCGCCATGCGCTACAACGGCTACCTCGCCGCCGACATCACCGGCGGCCCGGCGCCGGGCTACTCCTCGGGCCAGGCGCAGGACGCGATCACCAAGATCGCGGCCGAGACGCTGCCCAAGGGCGTGAGCTTCGAGTGGACCGAGCTGACCTACCAGGAAATCCTGGCCGGCAACTCCGCCTTCCTGGTGTTCCCGCTGGCGATCCTGCTGGTGTTCCTGGTGCTGGCTGCGCAGTACGAAAGCCTGACGCTGCCGATCGCGATCATCCTGATCGTGCCCATGGGCATCATGGCCGCGATGACCGGCGTATGGATATCGGGGGGTGACAACAACGTCTTCACGCAGATCGGGTTGATCGTGCTGGTGGGGCTGAGTGCGAAGAACGCGATTCTTATCGTGGAGTTCGCCCGGGAGCTCGAATTTGCCGGCCGCACACCGATACAGGCCGCCATCGAAGCCAGCCGCCTGCGCCTGCGCCCGATTCTCATGACTTCGCTGGCCTTCGTGATGGGCGTGCTGCCCCTCGTGCTGTCCACCGGCGCGGGTTCGGAGATGCGCAAGGCCATGGGCGTGGCGGTGTTCGCCGGGATGATCGGCGTGACGGCCTTCGGCCTGTTCCTGACGCCTGTGTTCTACGTGCTGCTGCGCCGCCTCGCGGGCAACCGGCCACTCAAGCTGCATGGCGAAGTGCCGCATGGCGACGACTTCGTGTCGGCCGGGCATCCGGCTTCGCATGGCGGCGCCGGTGGTGGCAGCCTTCATCCGGTGCCCGCATCGCCGCGTTCTTCGCATGACGACTGATCGAGAAAGCGCATCATGAAATTTTCAGTACAACCTCTGGTGAAGCCGCTTCGTACCGCGTTGCTGCCGCTGATGGCAGCCCTGGTGCTCGCCGGCTGTGCCACCGCGCCCTCGGGCCTGCCCGAGATCACGACCACCGCCCAGTTCAAGGAGCAGGGCAAGGACCAGGCGGTGACGCCGCCCGCCGGCTTCACGCGGGCCGCGCCCTCCGAGGCGCAACCGCGCGGCGACTGGTGGCTGGCGTTCAACGATCCGGCGCTCAACGCACTGATCGAGAAGGCCGACGTCAACAACACCAACATCCAGGCCGCGGCCGCTCGGCTGGCCGAGGCTCGCGCGCTGGCGCGCAGCGCCAACGCCGACCGCCTGCCGCAGATCGGCCTGGGCGCTGGCGCCAACCGCGGCGCGGGCCTGGACAAGGCCACGGCCAGCACCCGGCCAGCCACGATGACGAACATCGGCGCCACGTTCTCGTACGAGGTCGACCTGTTCGGCCGCCTCTCGGGCGCGAGCAACGCGGCCAAGCTCGATGCGGCCGGCCGCGAGGCGCTGCTGCAAAGCACGCGCCTCGCCGTGCAGGCCGAAGTGGCGCAGACCTACCTGCAGTTGCGCGCGCTCGATGCCGAGCGCGCCCTGGTGCGCGAGCAGGTCGAGGCGTATCGCGACACGCTGCGCCTGTCGCAGCGCCGCGAGCAGGCCGGCGACATCGCCGAGCTCGACGTGGCGCGCGTGCAGACCGAGGTGTCGTCCACCGAGTCGGATGCGCTCGCGCTCGACCGCCAGCGCGCCCAGGTGGAGCATGCGCTCGCGGTGCTGGTGGGCGATTCGGCTTCCAGCTTCGGCTTGCGCGTCGACGAGTGGGCGACGGCGCTCCCGTCCATTCCGCCGGGTGTGCCCGCCACGGTGCTCACCCGCCGCCCCGACGTGTCGGCTGCGCAGAGCGCTGTGCTGGCCGCGCAGGCCCGCGTGGGCGTGGCGCAGGCCGCGTGGTTCCCGGACATCTCGCTGACCGGCGCCGCCGGCTATGCCTCGCCCGAGATCGGCGACCTCTTCAAGTGGTCGGCGCGCTCGTGGGGCGTGGGCGCGCTGCTGTCGCTGCCGATCTTCGACGGCGGCCGCCGCGAGGCCGGCGTGCAGGGCGCCAATGCCCAGCTCGACGGTGCGCTCGCGAGCTACCGCACGCAGGTGCTGGTGGCGTTTCAGGAAGTCGAAGACCAACTGGCCGCCATCCGCATCCTGCAGGAGCAGTCGGTCGTGCAGGCACAGGCCGTGACCTCGGCCCAGCGCGCCACCAGCCTGTCGGACACGCGCTATCGCAACGGCTACGTCAGCCAGCTCGACCTGCTGGACGCGCGCCGCAGCGAATTGCGCAACCGCCGGCAGGCACTGCAGGTGAAGTCGGCACAGTACCAGGCGGCGGTGGGGCTGATCCGCGCCATCGGCGGCGGCTGGGAAGCGCCGGCGCCGGTCGCGGTTGTCCCGGCACGGACGGCCGTGGCCGTGCGCTGAATCGCGATCAAGGATTGAAATTGAAAGCCTGAGCGCCGCAAGGCGGTCTTGCGCCGCCGTGGGTTCAGTCGGTTTTCTTGCCGGCTGGATTCGCGGCGGCGCTTATTTTTTGCAGTTCCACCGCGCCCACGGCCAGGGCGTTTGAATAGCTGGCCTGCGGCCTCGACGCTGTCCGGTAGACCCGGTAGTCGAAGGTTTCGGAGACGGCGTCGCCATGGTGGGCTTCGAGCAGGATCCAGAAGAACTGGCCCGGCTCGCGTTCCTCGACGGTTAGCGCCAAATCATTCAAGGCTGGCATGGGTTCCCGGGTGCAATGCGGTGTGGTGGCATCTGGTGTACGCAAAAAATGCTACTGTTTGATGCACCGGATGTATTTGCAATGCCCGGCGATGTGAAAGATGTCGCATTTCGTCGCTTCCATTTGGCCTTTCCCGGACCGGTGTGGCGCTCAACGACAATTCGCCGATGAGTTCAAAGGCGAAAAGCGGGCCGGCGCGTTGCGTCATGGTCCTGGGCACCACCAGCGGCGCCGGCAAGAGCTGGCTGGCCACGGCGCTGTGCCGCTGGTATGCGCGGCAGGGCCTGAAGGTGGCGCCTTTCAAGGCGCAGAACATGAGCAACAACGCCCGCGTGGTCGACGGCGGCGAGATCGGCAGCGCCCAATATTTCCAGGCCCTGGCCGCCAATGCCGTGCCCGGGGTGCGCATGAACCCGCTGCTGCTCAAGCCCGAGCGCGACACCCACAGCCAGGTGGTGCTGATGGGGCAGGTGAATGACGAACTCTCGGCCTTGCCCTGGCGCGGCCGCAGCGAGCGCGTCTGGCCGCAGATCGCGCAGGCGCTCGACGAACTGCGCGCCGGAAACGACGTGGTGGTGATCGAAGGCGCGGGTTCGCCGGCCGAGATCAACCTGATGGACAGCGACATCGTCAACATGCGCATCGCCCGGCACGCGCAGGCGCGCTGCCTGCTCACGACCGACATCGACCGCGGAGGCGCCTTTGCCCATCTGTACGGCACCTGGGCGCTGCTGCCCGAGGCCGACCGCGCGCTGCTGCGCGGCTTCGTGCTCAACAAGTTCCGCGGCGATGCCTCGCTGCTCGCGCCTGCGCCGCAGCAACTGCAGGAACTGACCGGCGTGCCCACCGTGGCCACGCTGCCGATGTGGTGGCAGCACGGCTTGCCCGAGGAGGACGGCGTATTCGATGACCGCAGCCGTGCGAGCGGCACCGTGACGCGCACGGTCGCGGTCGTGGCATACCCGCGCATCAGCAACCTCGACGAATTCCAGGCGCTGAAGAACGTGCCCGGCGTGCGGCTGGTCTGGGCCCGTACGCCGGCCGACGTGGCCGGCGCCGACTGGATCGTGCTGCCCGGCTCCAAGCACACCAGCGGCGACCTGGCCTGGCTGCGCGCCCAGGGGCTGGACAGCGCCGTGGCCGCGCATGCCGAACGCGGCGGCGCGGTGCTGGGCATCTGCGGCGGACTGCAGATGCTTGGAGAGGCGCTGGTCGATCCGCACGGCATCGACGGCAATGCGCCGGGACTGGGCCTGCTGCCGCTGGTGACGGTGTTCGCGCGCGAGAAGACGGTGCGGCATCGCACCGGGACCTTCGGCGAGCTGAGCGGTGTCTGGGCTGCGCTGTCGGACGTGCCCGTCGCCGGCTACGAGATCCACCATGGCCAGACCGCCGCACACCCGCAGATGGCGCAGGACGGCCAGGCCGTGATGCCCGACGGACTGGCCTGGCAGAACGCGCGTGGCAACGTGCTCGGCATCTATCTTCACGGCCTGTTCGAGGATCCGCGCGCGCTGCACGCGCTGTTCGGTGCCTCCGTGCCCACGCTCGACGCCACCTTCGACGGCCTGGCCGACTTCATCGATACCCACTTCGACGCCGGCGTGCTCGCCGGACTGATTGCATGACCGAAACCATTCCCACCATTTCCGACATCACCGACACCGCGCTCGCCGCCCGCCTGCAGAGCGCGCTCGACAACAAGACCAAGCCGCTCGGCGCGCTGGGCCGGCTCGAGGCGCTGGCGCTGCGCATCGGCACCATCCTCGGCACCGAAAGCCCGGAGCTCGAAGCCCCGCAGATACTGGTCTGCGCGGGCGACCACGGATTGGCGGCGCGCGGCGTCTCGGCGTACCCGAGCGACGTGACCTGGCAGATGGTCGAGAACTTCCTCGCCGGCGGCGCGGCCGTGAGCGTGCTGGCGCGCCAGCACGGGCTGGCACTGACGGTGGTCGACTGCGGCGTGCGGCGCGACTTCCAGGCGCGCCCGGGGCTGGTGTCGCGCCGGATCGCCGAAGGTACGGCAGACGCTTCGCAGGGCCCGGCCATGACGGCCGCGCAGTGCGCCCAGGCCATCGCCAACGGGCGCGAGGTGGTGCGCGTGCTGCCGGGCAATGCGTTGCTGCTCGGCGAGATGGGCATCGGCAACAGTTCGTCTGCCGCGCTGCTGCTCTCGCGGCTGGGCGGGTTGGACATCGACGCCTGCACCGGCGCCGGCACCGGCCTCGATGCGGCCGGGCTGGTGCGCAAGCGCGATGTGCTGCGGCAGGTGCTGGCGCTGCACGCGGGCGCGACCGCGCCTCTGGACGCGCTGGCCGCCTTCGGTGGCTTCGAGGTGGCTACGCTGGTCGGCGCGGTGCTGCAGGCGGCCGAGGAGCGGCGCGTGATCGTGGTAGACGGCTTCATCGCCAGCGCAGCGGTGCTGGTGGCGCAGGCGCTGCAGCCGCACGTGGTGCAGCGCTGCGTGGCCGCGCATTGCTCGGCCGAACCCGGCCACGTGCTGCTGCTGGAGCGGCTGGGGCTGGAGCCGCTGCTCAAGCTCGAACTGCGCCTGGGCGAAGGCTCGGGCGGGGCGCTGGCCTGGCCGCTGCTCGAATCGGCCTGCCGCATCCTGCGCGAGATGGCGAGCTTCGAGTCGGCCGGCGTGTCGCGCAAGGACAGCTGAAGAGGATGAACGGCGTTCGCCATTTCCTGCTCGCGCTGCAGTTCTTCACGCGCGTGCCGGTGACGGGGCCGCTGGCTGCGTGGGTCGGCTTCAGTCCGCAGATGCTGCGTTCGAGCGCGGCGCATCTGCCCGGCATCGGATGGCTGGCAGGTGGCGTGGCGGCGCTGGTGTTCGCGGGTGTGGGCATGGGGCTGCCGGGTGTCGCCGGTGCGCTGGCTGCTGCCGTGCTGAGCACCACCGCCACCGTGATGCTGACCGGCGCCTTCCATGAAGACGGTCTGGCCGACGTGGCCGATGGCCTGGGCGGTTCGGCCGACCGCGACCGGGCGCTGGAGATCATGAAGGACTCGCGCATCGGCGCCTTCGGTGCGCTGGCGCTGGTGCTGGCGCTGGGCCTGAAATGCGCGCTGCTCGCAATGCTGGCCGGGCACGGCCTGCAGGCGGTTGTTGTCGCCATCGTCGGCGCGCATGTGCTGTCGCGGCTGATGCCGCTGTTCCTGATCCGGTGGTTGCCCTATGTGGGCGACAGCGGGGCGAGCAAGGCGAAGCCGCTGGCGGATGCGATCAGCGGTGGTGCGTTGCTGATCGCGGTGGTGTGGGCGCTGCCGGCGGTGGCACTGCTGCTGTATGCACACGACGTGGCGCACGTCTTGGCGGCCTTGCTTGCGGCCGTTGTTGCCGCAGGCCGGATGGCGCGTCTTTTCATGCGCCGGCTGCAGGGCTTCACCGGCGACGGCCTTGGCGCCACCCAGCAGGTCTGCGAGCTGGCGATCTACCTTGCACTGGCGTGGCGCGCATGAGCGACGCCGCCCGAAGGACGCTCTGGCTCCAGCGCCATGCGCCCGTGGTGGCCGAGCCCGGGCTGTGCTACGGCGCCACGGACCTCGAAGCCCATGCGGACGCCACGCTCGCTGCTGCGCAGCGCATCGCGCCTTTGCTTCCTGCGGCCATCAGCGTGCGCAGTTCGCCGCTGCGGCGATGTGCCGGGCTGGCCGATGCCATCGCCGCGTTGCGCCCCGATCTTCGGGTGCGGCACGACGCACGGCTGGCCGAGATGAACTTCGGCGCCTGGGAAGGGCGGCCGTGGTCTGCCATCGCACGCGAGGAATTCGACGCCTGGACCGGCAATTTCGCCGATGCGCCTGCCGGCGGCCATGGCGAAAGCGTGCGCGCATTCATGCAGCGCGTGGCCGCCGCACATGACGAATGGCTTGTGGACGAGGGCGATGCGCTGTGGATCACGCACGCCGGCGTGCTGCGGGCGGTAACGTTGCTGCAGCGCGGCACCCGCTGCCCGGGAGTCGCCGCCGACTGGCCTGATGGGGAACTGCCCTTCGGCGGTTGGCTGACTTTCGACAATTAGCTGCCGTCGGCCAGTGCCGATTGCGGCTCAGTTCTTCTGCCGCCACTGTTCGCGCCAGAGCCGCTCCAGCTGCGGCGCAAGTGCAGCCGGCGGCGTGCCCAGGAAGCGGTTGCTGCCGTTGCGCTGCACCAGGCCGTAGAGGCGGCCGGAGCCCTGGTCGTAGAGCGCGATCGCGTTGTTGTCGTAGCAGTCGTGCGGCTTGCAGAAGGCCTGCAGGAGGTAGCGCGTTCCCTCGACCGTCACCCATTGCGGCTCGGGCGCCGGACCTTCGCGGCGCACCAGCCAGCGGTCGTTCTCGCGCGTGCCCAAGGCGGCGCGCCAGGCCTTCTCCATGGCCGGGCCCCGCGCCAGCGCCGCCGGGCTGCCCGTGGGCGGGGGAGGCGCCTTGACGGCGGGCTCGACGGGCGGGGCCACGGCCCGCACCGCGCCGTTGCAGCGCCAGTAGCGCAGCTTCATCATGTCGGGGCCGAGTTGGCCGGCGACCGGCTTGTCGGCGTCGAGCGCGATGTACTGGCCGCGCGCTTCGCGGTAGACGAGGAAGGTCATTGCGCCGGACTTGCCCGGGCTGCTCATCAGCGCCACGTCGAAGCCTGCCGGCGGCGGGCGGTTGCCGAAGAAGCTGTGGGCGGTCTGCGGTTCGTTGCCGGTCACGCGGCGCTTGCCGCTTTCGGCGATCAGCATGTCCTGGCGCACCTGCAGCGTCGGTGCGGCCGCGTTGGCGCAGTTCGTCGACCAGCGGCCGCCGTAGATCGCCATGGCCTCGGGCGGCAGGCCGCCGCCCTGCTGCGACCATGCCGCGGCCGGAAGGAGGGCGGCGAGCAGCGTGGCGGCCAGCAGCGCCGGGGAGTCGTTCTTTCGTGTCGTCATTCGTCGTCGGTTTCAGGCCGTCTTCGGCATCGGTGTCTTTGGCTTGTAGGCGCAGAAAACGGCCACCGCGCACTCCCAGCAGCGCGGCTTGCGCGCCACGCAGATGTAGCGGCCATGCAGGATGAGCCAGTGGTGCGCATGCAGCCGGTATTCCGGTGGGACGCGCTTCTCGAGTTTGAGTTCCACCTCCAGCGGCGTCTTGCCGGGCGCAAGCCCGGTGCGGTTGCCGACGCGGAAGATGTGCGTGTCGACCGCCATGGTCGGCTCGCCGAAGGCCACGTTGAGCACCACGTTCGCGGTCTTGCGGCCGACGCCCGGCAGCGCCTCCAGCTCGGCGCGGGTGCGCGGCACCTCGCCGCCGTGCAGCTCCACCAGCATGCGGCAGGCCTCGATCAGGTGCTTCGCCTTGCTGCGGTACAGGCCGATGGTCTTGATGTACTCCTCCAGCCCCTCGACACCCAGATCGAGAATGGCCTGCGGCGTATTCGCCACCGGATACAGCTTGCGCGTAGCCTTGTTCACGCCCACGTCGGTGGCCTGCGCCGACAGCAGCACGGCGGCCAGCAGCTCGAAGGGGGTTGTGTATTCGAGTTCAGTCTCGGGCTCGGGGTTGGCCGCCTGCAGGGTGGCGAAGAAGAGGGGGATGTCGTTTTTTTTCATGGGGCTTCGTGGGGGGCGGCACGCGCAATATATCGTTGAAAGGCGATAGCCTTACGCAGCTTTATTGCCTGCCGCTTTCGCGACAATGGCACCCCAGAAAGTGAGACCGACCATGCAATTCGCCTCCCGCCTCGACAACGTCGAGACCTCCGCCATCCGCGAACTCTTCAAGCTGCTGGGCAAGCCCGGGATCATCAGCTTTGCGGGTGGCTTTCCCGACAGCGCCATGTTCGACGTCGAGGGCCTCAAGGAGGCGAGCCAGAAGGCGCTCTCCGAAGAACCCGGCGCTGCGCTGCAGTACGGCGCCACCGAAGGCTACGAGCCGCTGCGCAGCCAGCTCAGCGCCTTCATGAAGACCAAGGGCGTCGAGGTCGACCCCAGCGGCCTGATTGTCACCACCGGCAGCCAGCAGGCGCTCGACCTGCTGGGCAAGACCATGATCTCGCCCGGTGACAAGGTGATCGTCGAGGGCCCGACCTTCCTGGCCACCATCCAGTGCTTCCGCCTGTACGGCGCGCAGCTCATCAGCGCGCCCATCGACGCCAACGGCGTGAAGACCGACGAGCTCGAGAAGCTCATCGCCGAGCACAAGCCCAAGTTCGTCTACCTGATCCCGACCTTCGGCAACCCCAGCGGCGCGATGCTGACGCTGGAGCGCCGCAAGAAGGTGCTCGAGCTGGCCGTGAAGTACCAGACGCTGATCGTCGAGGACGACCCCTATGGCGACCTCTATTTCGGCGAAGCACCTCCGCCCTCCATCCTGGCCCTGAGCAAAGACGTGCCGGGCAGCCGCGAGTTGCTGGCGCACTGCGGCAGCCTGAGCAAGGTGTTGAGCCCGGGCCTGCGCATCGGCTGGATGATCGCGCCGCCCGAGCTGCTGTCCAAGGCGACGATGTGCAAGCAGTTCAGCGACGCGCACACGAGCACGTTCTCGCAGGCCACGGCTGCGCAATACCTCAAGAGCGGCCGCATGCCGGCCACGCTGGCGCACGTGCGCGAGGTCTACGGCCAGCGTGCGCAGGCCATGGGCGCGGCGCTCAAGCGCGAGCTGGGCGATGCAGTGAGCTTCACCCAGCCCAACGGCGGCTTGTTCTTCTGGGCGCGCCTCACCGGCGCCAATGGCAAGCTGGCCGATGCGAACGAACTGGCGAAGCGAGCGATCGAGAAGCTCGTGGCCTTCGTGCCCGGCGCGCCGTTCTTCGCGGAGAAGCCCGATGTGGCCACGCTGCGACTGAGCTTTGCGACGGCCGACGTGGCGAAGATCGAAGAGGGTGTGAAGCGCCTCGGTCAGGCGCTGTAGTCGATCCGATCAGGGGGACCGGTGCAGCCGGGGCGCTGCAAGCAGGTCCAGGTTGTCTGAAATGGCCGCATCCACGTTCGGATAGCGGCCTTTCATTTTCGACAACGTCATGATGGTCTGCAGCGCCTTCAGGTCCTTGACCGATGGCGCGACCTTGATCTGCGCGATGGCTGCGGCGGGGTTGCCACCGTTGATCAATGCCATCACCTTGCTTGCCCAGTCGTTTGCGCGCGCCATGTCTTCACCTGCTTTCGTTCGAAGCGCCGACTGTACACAGCGCCGCGCCGATCACCGCCGGAACCGTCACGCTGTGCCTGCAAATCCTCCGAAGAAAGCGCGTGCGTTGGCTTCCAGGCTGTCGAGGTGATAGCCGCCTTCCTGGACGATCAGCGTAGGCAGCCCCAGCGCGCCTACGGCCTTGCCGAGACGGCCGAAACCCTCGGTCGTCACCGCGACCTGCGACTGGGGGTCGTCCTTGTAGATGTCGAACCCGAGGGCCAGGACCAGCGCGTCCGGCGCGAATCGTTGCAGCACGCCCGCCGCATCGCCGACGCGCTCGAAGAAGGCCGCTTCCGTCGCCCCGTGCGGCATCGGGAAATTGACGTTGTAGCCATCGCCGTGGGCCGGGTCGGCCCCCCGCGCGGGGGCCGCGGCCGGCGGGGTTTAATTGGGTGGGGGGGCCGGGGGGGCGACCCCGCCAACCGTTGGGGGGGGGTGGGGGGGGGGGGGGGCGGGGTTTTTAACGGCGCCCGGGCCCC
>NZ_JBGLYN010000090.1:0-26057 GCF_047304045.1 Variovorax sp. Varisp85 | reverse complement strand
GCCGCAAGCTTCTGCTTCTCTGTGTACCTGGTCACTTCGAACCCTCGAGTTCGTCCAGGTTTCGGGGGTCAGATCAAATCCTTGGTGGACACCATCGTCATAGACACTAGGGCCAAGCTCAAGACGGGATCACCGCGCGCTTACCGCGCGGCGCGCCCAGAGCCGCTTGCACGTAGGCAACGCAACTGAGAAGCCCGACTGGATTGTTCCGAAATCTTCTCTTGCTCTGGCAAGTGCCTGGAGATTGGATGCCGCACACGCTCGTGCCACTGGCCTCAGGTCAGGTCCGCAAGCGCTTCCCTGACACCCTGCTCCCGCAACGGGGCGTCCGCGCCGTTTCGATGAAGCGCCGCATCCATAGGCACCGGCGTTACGCAGTCTTTGTGGATGACCCCATCCTTCATCACGAGCTGAATCTTCACCGGGTCCGTCAGCAGCCCGAGATTCGTCAAGGGATTGCCGTCGACCAGGACGATGTCTGCCAGGAAGCCCTCCTTCAGCTGGCCGAGTTCATCTGACCGCTGCATGATCTGGCCGCCGAGCCGGGTCGCCGCAAGCAAGGCCTCCTTCGGCGTCATGCCAATGTAGTCGACAAAATACTGAAGGTCGTTGGCATTGGTGCCGTGCGGCATCCATGCAAAGCCATAGTCACCGCCCGGAAGGATGCGGATTCCCCGCTTGTGCATTTCGCGCAGCGAGGCCGATGCAATTTCCAGCTCGCGCTTGTAGCCCATCTGCGTGGCCACGGCCTCGGTGATTCCGTATTCGGCGGCGTTGTAGGTGGTGCGGATCAACCAGCCAATACCCGGTGCGACAAAGTGCTTGTCCTTTGCAGCTTCGAGCATGTCCAGGGCTTCGGCATCGGCGAAACTGGCGTGATAGACCATTTCGATGCCGTGGCGCACGCACTGCTTGACCGATTCGCTGGACCGGGCGTGCGCAGCCATGCGCTTGCCATAGCGCTTGGCCTCCTGCGCCAGCATCGCCACCTCGTCCTCAGCAAACGGGGACATCTCCGCCGGCAGGCCCGCGATGTACTCGCCGGAAAGGTTGATCTTCAAATGGTCGACGCCATACTTGATGAAGGTGCGGGCCGATTTGCGGATTTCTTCGGGTCCGCTGCAGACGCTGCCGAAGCTCAATTCCTCAAATTTCATGTGCGGCAGCGTGTTGTCCCCGAGCGCGCCGATCGTCGTGATTTCCTGGCTGCCTGCGAGATAGCGTGGGCCGGGAAACTCCCCAGCGTCGATGGCATTGCGCAGCACCACGTCGAGCCGCGGCTTGGCCGCCGCTGCGCCAATGGCGGAAGTCCAGCCCATATCTAGATAGCGCTTGGCCACCCGTACGCACCAGAGCATGTGCTCCTCGGGTGGCATGAACTGGATTGCGGCGAGCGAAGGCTGGTCATTCCATGAAAAATGCGTGTGCGCCTCGGTCATGCCGGGCATGAGGAAGCGGCCCCTGCCCTCGATCACGCAGGCGTCGTCGGTGCTGACTTTCTGCGGTGCGCGCGCAACTTCGAGGATGCGCTTTCCTCCGACAAGAACGTCGCCCACATAGGGGTCTTCGCCGGTGCCGTCAAAGATGCGGACATTGGTGAATGCAGTGCGGGTCATGACATGTCTCCTCCGGTCGTGAATGCCGGAAATGGTGGATGAAACCTAATAATCTGGAAAAGAATCAGCACAGCGATGCATGGAACCGCTCGAGTTCCTGCATGCAGCGTCGCGGCTTCTCGAAGGTGGTCCAGTGGCCGCAGCCGTCGAAGACCACCTGTCGCGATCCGGCAATGCGTGAGCTCATCACAGCGACATTGGCTGGCGGCGCGACGCCGTCCTGGTCGCCGGTCACGAGCAAGGTCGGTATGCCGATCCGCTCGATCCGGGCCGACTGCGCCGCAGCCAGCGCCTCGCAGCTTTGCGCATAGCCCTCGGGAGACTGGCGCATCACGCTTTCACGCACCAGCGCGAGCACCGCAGGCTGCTCGACCTTCGTCTCCCGGCTTGTGGCTGCCTTGACGATGGCATCGGCAATCTCCTGCATCGCCACCGCCCCACCACGCGCGATCGCCGCGCGCGCCAGGATGTTCGGCCTGGCCGCGTCAGGCGGCGCAACTAGCGGGCCGAAGAGCGCCAGTGACTTGACCTTGGAGGGATTGCGAACCGCGAGGTGCTGCGCAACGATGGTTCCAAGAGAGTGCGCGACAACATGCACCGTCTCGATGCCAAGCGCCGAGAGCAAGGCTTCGAGCTTCAACGCATAGCCTTCGATCGAGAGCGGCTCCTGCAACAGCGATGAGCGCGCACTGCCAGGCAGGTCCGGCCGAATCACTCTGAAATCTGACAACGCGGCAAGAAGCGGCGTCCAGGTGTTCGACGAGCCGCCGAGCCCATGGATGCACAGCAGTGCATCGCCGTCGCCATCGATCTCGACGGCTAGACCGTGGATGAGTTGTGTCGCCATGGTGCGGCTCAGACGAACTTGTTCTCGATGGCACCCAAGCCGTCGATCTCGACGCGCACCACATCACCGGACTTCAAGTACCGCGGCGGTGTCATTCCCATGCCGACCCCTGCCGGTGTACCGGTGGCGATCACGTCGCCCGGATACAGCGTGATGCCGCGCGAAATGGTTTCGATCAACATCGGAATGTCGAAGATCATGTTCTCCGTGGGGCCGTCCTGGCGCAGCTCGCCGTTGACCCAGCAGCGCACGCGCGCCCTGGTGCCATCGAACTCTTCCGCCGTCACGACCCACGGCCCCATCGGGCAGAAGGTGTCGAAGGACTTGCCGAGGTCCCATTGCCCGTGTCGGATCTGCACATCCCGCGCCGTCACGTCATTGACCACCGTGTAGCCAAAGATATGGTCCATCGCCGCAGCGCGCGTGATGTTCTTGCCGCCCTTGCCGATGATGACGGCGAGCTCGGCCTCGTAGTCGATCTGGGTCGAGACGCCGGCGGGAACCAGCACGTCGTCATGCGGACCGACCACGCACTCCGGTACTTTGGTGAAAACGATCGGCCACTCGTCAGTCTCAGCGCTGTTGTCCTTGAAGACCGAGGCCGAGAGTTCCTTGGCGTGTGCGTGATAGTTGCGCCCAACACACCAGAGATTGCGGCGCGGTTTGGGCAGTGGCGCATCGAGCGCTACGTCGCCCATCTTGATTTTGGGGGCGATCGATAAAGGCAGCGCGCCGCCGCCGGCCATTATTTCGATGATGCTCAAGATGCCCGCATCCGCCTGCGCGGACGACAGGTCGAGCGGCTGGATAGACAGTCCGTCGCCGGAAACCACGCCCACTTTGCGGGTGCCGTCGATGATGAAGGTTGCGATGCGCATTTCGGTTTGCTCCTGGGATTTGCCTTGCTGGCCGCGGCGCCAATGGAGGTGCCGCAGGGACGGATCAACTGTAGAAAAACGAGCCTTCGAGGGCTTATCGATGCATCCGGCGACGTATCGAAGAGTCGGGTGAAGTGCTAGGGAGTTACCCGGGGAGGGCTCCCTGCTAGACCAGTGCGGACGAACAATTGAGCCGTTGACCCATGATTCAAGGACCCGAAAGATGTCGGAGGCATACGCACTGCACGAAGGGGCGTTCGGTACGGCGATCGTTCTGGAATCACGTGCGAACCTAGTCGCGCACGCGCATTCGGAATCGCAGCTTGCGCTGTGGCTCGGCGGCACGCGCGCCGTCGCCCACGTGGGCAGCGAAGTCGTGCCCTATGGCGAGGACGTCGCGCTCGGCGTCAACGCCTTCGAGGCCCACGACATGGTCATGGAGAGCAGCGGCGGTTCCTGCCTCTTTCTGGTCTTCATGATCTCGCGGCAATGGCTGGACGACCTTGGAGATACAACAGGCCGCAGCTTTCGGTTTCCGTCGCCTCGCGTGCCCATCAATGCCGCGCTTCGCCGGTCGTGCTGGCGCGTGCTCGACCTGTTTATCTCCGCCCAAGACGCCCGTTCGTCTATCGACGGCGAGGTCGAACGCCTGCTGGAAGCGGCCATCGCGACTTCGACCACTGGCGCCGAGACTCCTGCGGTTCACAGGATGCTCGACCAACGGCTGCGCGGCGCAATTTCATATATGCGTGAGCATGTCTCCGAGATCACGACCATTGATGAAATCGCCGCCAAGGTAGGGCTGTCGCGCGGTCACTTCTTCGCCCTTTTCCGAGACCAGCTCAACACAACGCCACAAGTCTTCTGGAGCGGCGTGCGCGTCGAGGAAGCCATGCGGCGCGTAGCGGAAGGCAGCGCACTGACTCAGGTCGCCCTGGACCTCGGCTTCTCTGCGCCTGGAAACTTTTCTCGCTTCTTCAAGGAGCACACCGGAGTTTCACCGTCGATCTTCAAGCGGGCAGCGCGAGACCCTATGCCGGTGACCGTGACTGGAATTCCGCGAGAGCCACAAATCTAGCTGCATGTTTGCGCGACATGTTGGGGCAGGTTGCCCTCGCCGCTCCGGCCAAGACATCATCCTTCCCCAAGTCTTGCTCTTCAGTCTTCGTTCTCAAGCCCCAAGCCCGCCCAACTCCAGGCGCATGCTCGCCCCTCCAAGGTCGGATGACCCGACTTCGAGCCGCCCTTGATGAATGCTGGCCACTTCGGAAACGAGGTGCAAACCGAGGCCGGCTCCGCCCCCGCGGGCGCGAAGTCGGTAGAAAGGCTCGACGATCCGCCCGCGTTGATCCTCCGGAATGCCGGGCCCGGAATCGGACACCTCGATTGTCGCGGGTGGATAGACGCTGACACGAATCTCGCATCCTTCGCCACCATGTTCAATGGCATTCTGAATCAGGTTCGCCACCGCGCGCTCAATCGAAGTCACGTCGGCGCGGACGCGTATAGCATCGAGAGCATCGACCGCAATCGAACAGCCATTCATGACTACCAGAGGGGCCAGATCGCCGACCACCCGCTCGCAGAGCAGCCGAAGGTCGACGGAATCGATGGATGCTGGTTCGCGTGTAAGCCTTTGAAGATCAAGCAGTTGCTCAGCCAGTGTGGCCAATCGCGTTGTAGCCCGAAGCAGCCGCGGCTTGTCCCTGGTGTTTTGAGGCAAGGACTCGATCTGTATGCGCAGCGTTGCAATGGGAGTTCGTAGCTCATGCGCCGCGTCCGCCAGAAATCTTTCGTGACGCTTGTAGCCCTCGTCGAGACGATCGAAGGCTCTGTTGACAGCCGCCACGAGCGGCTGGATCTCGGCAGCCACTTGGGTCATTGGCAAGCGCGTTTCAAGGCGGTCGATGTCGATATGTTCCGCCTTGGCCGCAGTAGCTACCGTTCCTGCCAATCCGCGCCGGATGACAAATGGCGTAGCCACAAGCACCACCAGTGCTGTCACAAGCATGGTGGGAGCCACCAATACGAGGTAGGCCGTCGCTATCCATTTGAACTTGTCTACCAAGGACAGTGGCGCCCCAGCCTGCACCATGACGTTGACAGTTCCTCCATCTGTATCGATCCGCTCGAACCGAGCTGCAGGCCGACCGACGGATTCGGCGAGATCCAAAGCCGACCGCTCCTTGCCATCCAGGACCCGAAGCAACGCGACATAGCGTGAAGGGACATCGCCATGCCGCAACTCGTATCCCTGCGAGTTGCGCACTACAAACCAGAGGTTGGGTGCAGCGCCCAACAGCCGCTGCACTTCCGAGGTCGCTCCCAGCACAAGCTTTCCGTCGGCAGTGTGCTCGATCGACCTGCCGATGATCTGCACCGTACGTTCCCCACCTTCGTCCACGAATCTTCCTACCGCGCCGAAGATCGCAATCACGCCGAGAAGCGCCAGCAAGCTGGCGACAACCTGCAGGAGGACGAGATTTCCGACCAGTCGCCAGCGCAGGGATCTTGGTTTCATGCGGACGTTTTCAGCAGATAGCCGACCCCACGAATGGCGTGTATTTCCACGCCTGCGCCCGATTGCTCCAGCTTGGATCGAACTCTGGATACGTGGGCGTCCAAGGAGTTCGAGCGTATGTCATCCGCATCTCCATAAATGCGCTCCAGCAGCCGCTGCCGAAATACCGTACGGCCTGTCGACAGGAGAAGGGTTTCGAGCACCAGAAGCTCGCGTCGCGTCAAGGCAAGCGGTTCGTTCCCGACTTGGAACTGGCGTGATTCGTGGTCAAAATGCAGCCGTCCGGCGACACTAATCTGCTGCGCACGCACAACGGGGCGGCGCGCGAGAGCCCGAATCCGGGCCATGAGTTCGTCGATGGAGAACGGCTTGGCTAAGTAATCATCCGCGCCACGATCCAGGCTGCGAACCCGTTCCGTTACCTCGCCCATCGCGGTCAAGACCAGCGCTGGCGTTGACCGGCCGGAACCTCGAAGAAATTCAATGAGGGCAAGGCCGTCGCCATCGGGGAGGCCTCTGTCCACGATGAAGATATCGTGGTCAGCATCGATTGCGAGATGCATGGCTTCACGCAATGACGAGGCGATGTCCACCACCATCGAATTGTCATGCAGGGCGGACGCCAGCGCCTGCGCGAAATCGGAATCGTCTTCAACTACAAGGATTTTCAAGGGCGAACCATACTTTGGGTCAAACGAGGCTGGCTATCGAGCCCCATCCAGGCAAATCGGAGGCAGTTTGCCCGATCGAAGGTCAGTCCGCGAGTCGCCGGCCATCCAGCTGCTCCGCCAAACGCCTGGAGCGAGCCAGCCTTCCGGGACGTTGCCACATCGCGCGCCCCCACGGGCTCCACGCCGCGCGCCGCGCCAGGCAGGCCACGAGTATGCCCCCGGCCACGTCGACGAAGACGTGCTGACGGGTCGCAAGCGTCGAGTAGATGATGGCGAGACACCAGAACCAGTTGAGAGCTCGGACCCAATGCGGCGAGCGAATGCTCTTCAGCTGGCTCGAAATGATGTACCCGCTGTACACAGCGAACGCCACGTGCAGCGAGGGGAATGCGTTTCCGCTGGCGTCGGACTCTTTCAGAAGGCGGAGCATTGGAACTTGGGACCACTCAACGCCGAACGGCGGTGTAACGGTGGGAAAGAGCCAGAATGATGTGATGCCCAAGAGAGCAATGGCCAAGGCTCCCGCGGCGCAGGCGCGCAGCGCGCCTGCGTTCAACGCGAAGGCAGGGGCGAGTGATATGTAAAGCCAAAGCGACACGTAAGGTACAAACGCAAATTCGTTGACGCCAATCCATTGATCGATCCACGTCATTGGCATCGTGATCGCCCGGCCCGCCGTTTGTTCCATGGTCCAGAAGTACACAGCAAAGAATGCGGAGATTCCCGTGACCGTACCGATCATTTTCAGAAACCAGAGTGTCCGGATACGAAACCAGAGGGCTCTGGTCCAGGAAAAGGGCACGTGCGCAGGTTGGATGTATTTCATCTGAGATCCACAGGGGTCGGAGGGCCATCCTATGGACCGAGATTGCGCAAACATTACGCAGATCGGCGGGCAGAAACATTCGGCGGCGTCCCCGGGTGCGCAGCCGCTGTGTGGATCCCGGCCACAACCGCCAAAAGCCCGATTCCGTAGTGATCGGAACCTCGGTCCGTCACTGGCCCCTTTTGCGCAGCGCAGCCCTACCCGCCTGTCTAGAACGCGTGCCTCATGCCGAAGTCGTAGCCCGTCGCCGCGCGAGGCGCATAGCCCGAGGTGCCGGCACCGGTGGAAAGATAGCCTCCAGTACCGCCGGGGACCACTCCCATGATGGCCGGGCTGTTCTGCCCGTTCTTGATCCGGATCCGTGCCACTGTGGCATATAGCGCCGTGCGCTTCGAAAGGTTGTACTCATAGCCGATGGCAAGCTTGCGCACCGATGCATCGCGATCGGGTGCGAAGGGCGTGGCGGCGGCACCTAGGTCATTGTTGAACTTCACCCATGAGAAGGCCCCCTTGATCAAGCCAGCGCCAACCGGCACCGTGACGCCGAGCAGTCCGCCCTTGTACTTGTCGACCTCGCGCGTGGTGAGCAAACCGAGTACGGAGACAGGCGCGGTCGACACGGAAACATCACACACCTGCGACAACTCTCCGAAGAGCTTTAAGGTCCCGAAATCGTAAGAGGCGCCGAGGTTGAGTGTCTTGATCTTCTCGCGCAACCGGGTCCCGGTGGGCAGCCCTGCTGCGTTCAGCGTCGTCGCATCGGCAGCGGTGCTTTCGCCATAGGCCAGCGCCACATCCAGAGCTTGTGAGAGATATCCGAACCGCCCGCCGACGAAGCGGCCCTTCGCGCTCGGTGTGCCTGGCGCATTGCTCTGGCTTGTGTTCTCGTGCAGCGCATACTGGACCTGCCCATAGAAGTTGCCCAGCCCCCGCGGCAGGAAGTAGCCGATGCTGTTGCTGGTGCGCATGTAGTTGTCCGTCGCAGAGACAGCAGAGCCTGGCCCTTTCGCGACCTGCAGATTACTCCCCACGCTCGACACGACGTTGCTGCCGACTCCCAGCGTGCTGAACGGACTGAAGACAGCATCGTTCCAGTAGGTAGGCGTGTAGTCCCGGCCAAGACGGACTTCGCCGAAGGGCCCTGAGAGACTCAGAGTAGACCGACGGTTAAAGGCAATGACCCCGCCCGTACCGGCTCCAGTACCGGAGTCGTTGGCCAGCCCGGCTTCCATCCAGAAGGTCGCCGCCATGCCACCACCCAGATCCTCCGTGCCACGAAAACCCAGCCGGCTGGGTGTTGTGCCACTGTTGGAGAGCACGGTCTGGCTGCGTTTGATTTCCGCTGCGGGCAAGAGCAAACGGGTGGTGTTGCTATAGAAAGAACTGGTCGTGCTGTAGTAGCTGGCGCCGGCATCCACCGCACCAAACAATGTGACGGACGATTGCGCGATGGCTACACCTGCACAGGACAGCATAGTGACTGCCGCGATGGTTTTTTTCATGAAGTCTCCTCGATGGGTTTTGGGTGGGAAAGCGGTGGTGACAAGGTCAGGCCGGCCCATGGATTGGCCGCCCTCCTCGCCCCTAATTCACCATTAGTGAATTGTGAAATGAAAGTTCCTGCATGTCAGCCATACTTGCCTACGCATTAACCCTAGCAACTCACCCGCGGTGAGCGCATTGAAGAATTGCCCATGAAGACAGCGAGCACAGCAGAAGCCAAGACGCGCGACGCGGACCGTTCACGCAAAGCCATCCTCGAGGCCGCGAGAAAAGAGTTCTCGGTTCACGGCCTGGGCGGCGCGCGGCTGGAGCGGATCGCGGCGGAGGCCGGCGTGCACAAGCGGCTGGCGTACTACTACTTCCAGGACAAGGACGGCCTGTTCTCGGCCGTGCTCGAGAGCGTCTACGAGGAGATCCGGGATGCCCAGTTGTATCTGGACCTCAAGGGCATGGCACCCTTGGCCGCGCTGCGGCGGCTGGTCGAATTCACTTGGGACTACTACATTGCCCACCCCGAATTCATCATCTTCCTGAACAGCGAAAACCTGCACAAGGCAAGGCATCTGGCGGCCTCACCGCGCATCCGCGCGCTGAATTCCCCGCTGCTGCAAACCCTGTCGGATATCGTCGAGCGCGGGCAGAAGGAAGGCGTGTTCCGCGCCGGCATCGACCCCATGCAGCTCTACATCACGATCGCAGGCTGCGCTTACTTCTACCTGTCCAACATCCACACGCTCTCTGTCGGCTTCAGCTGCGAGCTTGGCAGCCAGAAGATGCTCACCCAGCGCATGCTGCACATCATCGACGTCGTCACCGCTTACGCGCTTCGCTAGCAGCAACGACGCGCGGGGACCTTGTCGGTCCCAATTTTTCGCCCCATAATTCACCAATAGTGAATTGAGGCAAGCATCCTGCATTCCGCCGACGGTGGCCCGGCTCCTGCGCCGCCCTTCAGAAATCTCCTCTTATGAGCACCCAACGTCTAGGAATCATCATGCACGGCGTCACCGGCCGCATGGGCATGAACCAGCATCTGATCCGCTCGATCTGCGCCATCCGCGCGCAAGGCGGCGTCACGCTGTCGAACGGCGACAAGGTGATGCCCGACCCCATCCTCATCGGCCGCAACGCCGAGAAGATGGAAGCGCTCGCCAAGGCTCACAACATCGCACGCTGGGGCACCGACCTCGACAAGGCGCTCGAGAACAAGGACGACACGATCTTCTTCGACGCCGGCACCACGCAGATGCGCCCCACGCTGCTGGCCAAGGCCATCCGCGCCGGCAAGCACGTGTACTGCGAGAAGCCGATTGCCACCAACCTGAACGAAGCGGTGGAGATCGCGCGCCTGGCCGAAGGCTCGGGCCTGAAGCACGGTGCGGTGCAAGACAAGCTCTTTCTGCCGGGCCTGCGCAAGCTCGACATGCTGCGCCGCGCCGGCTTCTTCGGTCGCATGCTCAGCGTGCGCCTGGAGTTCGGCTACTGGGTGTTCGAGGGCGACCTGCAGCCCATCCAGCGCCCGAGCTGGAACTACCGCAAGGAAGACGGCGGCGGCATGATCCTGGACATGATGTGCCATTGGCGCTATGTGCTGGACAACCTGTTCGGCGAGGTGAAGTCGGTCTCGTGCATCGGCGCGACACACATCCCCAAGCGCTGGGACGAGGCTGGCAAGCCTTATGAGGCCACCGCCGATGACGCGGCCTACGCCACCTGCGAGCTCACCGGCCACAACGGCGAACCGGTGATCGCGCAGATCAACATGAGCTGGGTCACGCGCGTGCGCCGCGACGACCTCGTGACCTTTCATGTCGACGGCACCGACGGCTCGGCCGTCGCGGGCCTCTCGAGCTGCCGCGCACAGTCGCGCGTGGCCACGCCGCGCCCGGTGTGGAACCCCGACGAGAAACAGACGATGAATTTCTTCGACCAGTGGCAGGAAATTCCGGATTCGCAGACTTACGACAACGGCTTCAAGATCCAGTGGGAGCACTTCATTCGCCACGTGGTCGAGAACGAGCCGTACAAGTGGACGCTGCCCGAAGGCGCCAAAGGCGTGCAACTGGTCGAGGCGGCGCTCGAATCGTGGAAGGACCGCCGCTGGGTCGATGTGCCGTCGCTGAAGGTCTGAGGTTCCTCGCCATGGCTCTTTCGCTGAACCTCCCTACCGCCGGCGGCACGCTCGCGCCCTACGCGCTGCGCGGCACCGCACCGGTGAAGCCCGATGCGGGCATCAAGTTCAACCGCATCGCCTACTCGGCCGCGCACGTGGTGGCCGATCCGCTGGCGGCCATCGACCCGTGGCTGCAATGCGCAGTCGACTGGGACACCACCATCGCCTACCGCCGCCACCTGTTCTCGCTGGGCCTGGGCGTGGCCGAGGCCATGGACACCGCGCAGCGCGGCATGGGCCTGGACTGGCCGACCTCGCTCGAGTTGATCCGCCGGTCTCTCGATGCAGCCAAGGACGTGCCGGGCGCACTGGTTGCGTCAGGCTGCGGCACCGACCACCTGAACATCGACGACGTGAAGAGCGTCGACGACGTGATCCGCGGCTACGAAGAGCAGATGGCCGCCATCGAGGCGCTCGGCGGCAAGCTGATCGTGATGGCCAGCCGCGCGCTGGCCCGCGTGGCCAAGAGCCCGGCCGACTACGAGCGCGTGTACGACCGCATCCTGCGCCAGGCGAAGCAGCCGGTGGTGCTGCACTGGCTCGGCGACATGTTCGACCCGGCGCTGGCCGGCTATTGGGGCACGAAGGATGTCGATGCAGCGATGGACACCGCCGTGGGCATCATCGCGGCGCATCCAGGCAAGGTCGACGGCATCAAGATCTCGCTGCTCGACAAGGACAAGGAAATCGCGATGCGCCGGCGGCTGCCCCAGGGCGTTCGCATGTACACGGGCGACGATTTCAATTACGCCGAGCTGATTGCCGGTGACGGCTTCGGCAGCGAGCCCACGCACGGCAAGAGCGATGCGCTGCTGGGCATCTTCGACGCCATCGCTCCCGCCGCGAGCGCCGCGCTGGGCGCACTGGCCCAGGGCCACACCGAGAAGTTCCACGCGATCCTCGGCCCCACGGTGCCGCTGTCCCGCCACATCTTCGCGGCGCCCACGCGCTTCTACAAGACCGGCGTGGTGTTCATGGCCTGGCTCAACGGCCACCAGAAGCACTTCACGATGGTGGGCGGCCAGCAGAGCACGCGTTCGCTGCAGCACTTCGCCGAGTTGTTCCGGCTGGCCGATGCGGCCCATCTGCTGGAGCAGCCGGAACTGGCGGTCCGGCGTATGAAGAACCTGATGTCGACCTACGGCATCGAATGACGAAAAGCAAGAATGCGAAAAATCGACAGCTACGCACACATCCTGCCGAAGGCTTACTTTGACAAGATGGCGGAAATCGCAAAGGACAAGGGAGCCATCAAACGGTGGCTCACCATCCCGGTCCTCTATGACCTAGACGCACGCTTGAAGATGATGGAGGACTTTCCTGGGTATCAGCAAATCCTCACGCTTTCGAACCCTCCCATCGAACTCATCGCCGGGCCCGAGATCTCGCCCGAAATGGCGCGCCTGGCCAACGACGAGATGGCAAAGATTCGCGATGCTCATCCGGACAAGTTTCCGGCGTTCGTCGCATCCTTGCCGATGAACAATGTACCGGCAGCGCTTGAGGAGATGGAGCGCGCGATCACGGTGCTCGGCGCACGTGGAATCCAGGTCTTCACCAACGTCAATGGGCGCCCTCTGGACGATCCGGATTTCTGGCCCATCTTCGAAACGGCAAGCAAGAAGTACGACGTGCCGGTGTGGATGCATCCGGCCCGTGGCGCTGGCATGACGGACTACGCGAGCGAGGAGAAGTCGAAATACGAGATCTGGTGGACCTTCGGCTGGCCTTACGAAACCAGCGCGGCAATGTCTCGCATGGTCTTCTCCGGCTTCTTCGAACGACTCCCCGAACTCAAAGTAATCACGCACCACATGGGCGCAATGATCCCGTACTTCGACGGACGCGTCGGCCCCGGTCTCGACCAGTTCGGCTCCCGGACATCGGGCGAAGACTACGAAGGGCTGCTCAAGCGCATGAAGAAGCGCCCCATCGATTTTTTCAAGATGTTCTACGTCGACACGGCATTGGCGGGCGGCAAGTCGGGGATTCGTTGCGGATTGGACTTCTTCGATCCGAAGCAGGTGGTCTTCGCAACTGATTGCCCCTTCGATCCGGAAGGGGGACCGATGTTTCTGAGAACCATTCCCCAGGCGATCGACGAACTGAATCTTCCACAGGACGTACAGGACGGCATCTATTTCGGCAACGCCCTTCGCTTGCTGAAGATGAATTGCTGCTGAGACGGCGCCAAAAAGACCGAGCTTCAAATCATCCGGAGACAAACAATGAACAAGAGAATCTTCCTGCAAGCGATCGCAACCGCTGCGCTATGTGCTGGAAGCATCCCGGCCATCGCGGACAATTATCCCTCGCGGCCCGTGAAAATCATCGTGCCGTACGTGGCGGGCGGCACCGTGGATCTGGTGGCCCGGGTGTTGGCACAGAAGCTGGGGGAGCAGATGGGCCAGCCGTTCATCGTGGACAATCGCCCTGGTGCCAGCGGATCCATCGGAAGCGACATGGCCTCCAAGGCATCGCCCGACGGCTACACACTCCTGCTTCAATCACCGACGCTTGTCGCGAGCCCTTTTCTCATGAAGAAGACGCCATACAACGTGAAGACCGACTTCACGGCGATTTCTCTGCTGGGGTCGGTGCCGATGGTGGCCGTGGCAAACCCGGCTGTGCCGGGCAAGAATCTGCAAGAGTTCCTCGCGGCGGCCCGCCGCGAGCCGTCGAAGTACGCGTTCGGAACTTCAGCCATCGGATCTCCGATGCACCTGGCGCAGGAGGCAATCAAGCGAGACGGCAAGCTCGACGTGCCCATCGTCATCTACAAGGGCACGGGCAGCGCACTCAACGATGTATTGGGAGGGCAGATCAGCATGATCATCGACGCGATCCCGTCTTCTGCTCCCAACATCGCGGCCGGCAAGCTCAAGCCCCTCGCCGTCACCACGCGCGAACGCCTGCCCTCCATGCCCAATGTGCCGACGGTCGCGGAATCCGGCTTTGCCGGCTTCGAAATGGTCAGCTGGTACGGGCTGTGGGCGCCGCCCAGACTACCTGCAGCGATCCTTGAGCGGCTTTCGGCGGAGGTTGCCAAGGCCATGCGCTCTCCGTTCGTAGCCGAGCGCCTCGAGCCGCAGGGCTTTGTGTCCTCCCCGAGCACTCCGGCCGAATTTTCCACTTACATCGACAAGGAAGCAGCCACTTACGAGCGCATCGTGAAGGACGCCAAGATTCAGATCGACTGATCGTCACACATCAGAATGGAAGGCAGATGATCTCGTGCGACGTCAATGCCACCTGACGTAATGAGCGCTGACCCGCGGGGCAACACCTTTGCAATGTTCGCGTAACCCTTATCGGTAGTCTTCTCGTCAATCTCCAACCGATTCGCAGATCGCGGGCCGTGCGGCGATCTTATAAGGAGCTGAAAGATGAGGTTGAATGGCAATCTTCTAGTGCTTGCAGTTGCAGCGGCGTTGACGCTCATGCTGACAGGCTGTGCAGTGGATCGACATGAACGACGCGCTGCAATCAAAGGAGCTCTGATTGGCGCAGCTGGAGGCGCTGCGATCAGTGCAATGACTGGCGGAGACGTGGCTGCAGGAGCTGCGATCGGAGCGGCTGGTGGTGCCGCTGTAGGTGTCATAACTCATGAGGGGCGCGAACGCCGCGTCTACAACGACGGAGGTCGCCGCTATTGGCAGGACGACTACGGCCAGCGGCGCTATTTTCCAGACGGCTATCGTTGACCGAACTGGGCTGGCCTGAGTTGAACAGCCAGCGCAGTTCGATGACGCACGGACTTGGCGCCGTCAAGCGAGCCTGCCGCTCCCCCGGAGCGGCTCTCAATCCGTGACTGGCAGCATAAATCGACCCGTCGGTCGTCCTAGGGTCTCCGTATAGAGCCGAGGCTGCTTGCCGTCCAGGTCCTTGATGCCATACGCCATACCCAACTCAGCCGAGATCAGCGTCTCTCCCGACCTATCAAGCTTCGACGGATCACGCCACAGCCGTTCGATGACCGACCCCGTGAACTCAGGCATTTCGAAGTTGGACAGATCAGCCGCAACTTGGGGAGGGAGGTGTTCGCGCGGGATGGACTTCAGCACGTCGGTGAGGATCAGCCCGGGCCAGATGGATACCGCAGTCACGTTGTACGGACGAAGATCCACCGCCATGTCGAACGTCATCTTGTCGGTACCGGCCTTTGCAGCCCCATACGCTGGCCCGCAATGGTAAGACACGGCACCATAAAAGGAGATGTTGGCGATCAGGCTGCCACCAGTCGCGACCATCAGCGGCACCGCGTGGTAGGCGGCCACGTAATTTGAGCGAAGCCCAATATCAATCATGTCAGCGAGAGCGAGCGGCTTCTCCCAGAAGGGCCCCGGCTTGGCGAGCGACCGAGCATCGACCGCGGCGGCATTGTTGACGAGGATGTCCAGGCACCCTGCCTCCATCTTGATGCGCTCGAAGAGCATCTTCACTTGCGCGTCGTCGGCGTGATCGCACATCACGGGTATGCCTTCACCACCGACGGAATTCACCTCCTCAGCGGCATCTTCGAGTGGCTCAAGTGAGCGCCCAGTAATGTAGACCTTGAAGCCTCGGCCGCCAAGCGCCCGCGCAATGCCTCGACCGAGCCCACGACTCGCACCCGTAACGACCGCAATATTGGTTTTCATCTTTGGGGTGACCCTCACCGCAGTGCGCGGATCCGCTATTCAACATGCTCGAGAGGTTACCTGGGATTGCGAGCGGCGCCTACGGCACACCTTTATGCCCGTCAATCTTGCGAGCAGGGCCTGACAAATTGCCGCGGACATCCAACGGCCACCCGGGGGCCGAAGGAGCTTCAGGATCATTTCGAGCAGTGCCGCCGGCCATATGATCACAAGCAGAAAAATACCCCAGCCGCCACCCAATGCCACTGCGAACGGCGTGTATGTTCCCGCGATCAACAGATAAATCGCACAGTGATCGAGGATCCGAAGCGTAGCCTTGCGAGCCTCGCTCGTACTGCAGTGATAGGCCACCGAAGCCGCATACGTCACCAACACCGTGCCGATGAACGCGATCACAGAAAGCGTCGGGGCAGCAGAGTCAAGAGCGCTACTCCGGACAATGAGCCAACACCCGAGCACGAGGAAGATTGCGAGACCAGCTGCATGTGTCGTCACGTTCATGCGTTCGCCTGGCGGTATCGCGCTGACCCAGCGCGACAGCCACATCGGCCGACGATCTACACCAGGGCTGCTCCGGTTCGCATCGGATCGCGCGCAGACCTCTTCAGATTGGCCAGCATGCGCCGCACGGGCAGTCTCGGTCGGGGGGGGTAAGTGCATCATTTCCATCTATTCAAGAAAAGCGACAGCGGCGCAGCGTCTTGGGCTCGGAAGCCGCACGCTAACGCGTGCGCTGAGCACAATGACAAGGATGGTGGAATGAGTCGCTCGCACTTGCGGAACTCAGTATCAATCCATCGCCGGCCGGCAGCGTTCGATCAAGCAGCGCTAACCCGCAACTACCGGTATGCACGGCTTCCCGGGGCTTGAAGCAGGTTCGGCACGCAGTTGGGGAGGAAGCGCTTCTGAACAGCCGCCTCGCTGATGGACGCAGCCAGCTCGGCTACATCTTCGATCAGCAGGATTTTCATGAAAGACGTCTCGCTCAACAATGGACGAGCATTACATCTACCGAACATTGCGGCAACGTAGCGCGTCAGCGAATCGATCGCGACAGGCGCCCAATCGAGAAAAGTGAGGATTGAAAAACCGATTGCGAAAATCGCCAATAGAACAGCGCCGTTGCACATGTGGCAATGGAGAAGCTCAGATTGGGAATTGCAACGCCGCAAATAGCGGACCAATCTTTGTCCGCGACCTGCTAAACGGACACGTGCCCCGATCCAAGCTGAAGCACGGCTGAAACCGCGGCGTCGCTAATTTTCGCTATCGAGGTGAATGCGTCTCGCTTTTCGACCGGCAAGCTTCACGACAAGGCGAGAACGTGCCTCGCTGCCGCTCGGCATCTCAACGAAGAGATCTCACGCGTTGCGAGGCAACAGCACGATCTTTCCGAGCGTGTCTCCGCTGTCGAGCAACTCGTGCACGCGGCGCGCGTCCGCGAGCGCAAAGAGCGCCGCCTTCGGCGCACGCACGCGGCCCGCGGCCATGAGGGCAATGGCCGACTCCATCAGCCCGCGCCGTTGAGCGGCATCGGCATCGATGGCGTGGATCGAAAAAGTGCGTACCGCCAGGCTCTTGCCCAGCAACTTGCGAAGCTCCTCGAACACATCACCCGCCGGCGGGCCGGTGACGATGTTGTAGGAAACCGCCATTCCGAACGGCGCCAGGGCGCGCAGGCAGGCGATGAAGTGCGCGCCTCCGAGATGGTCGAAGGCCAGATCGACGCCGCGCCCGCCGGTAAGCTGCATGACCTTCTCGGTCAGTCCCTGAGGATCGCTCTCGACGACTTCGTGCGCGCCATTGGCCAGTGCGAAGTCTTTCTTTTCCGGCGTCGAGGCCGTCCCGATCACATGCAGGCCGCGATCGCGCGCCACCTGCACCAGTGCCGTGGCCACGCCACCCGCCGCGCCGGGAATCAGGATGGAGGTCGCAGGCGAGTTGCCATTGCTCGACAGCATGGCCAGTGCGAGCTGGAAGTTTCCAAGACTGACGGCATCCTCGAAGCGGATCGCATCGGGGAGAACGAATGGCGCGGCCTCGGGCACGCAGATGGCTTCGGCGTAGCAGCCGCCGCGCTGCTTCAGTTCCCGCGCGCTCACGAACACGCGCTGGCCGACCCGTAGGGCCGTGACGCCGGATCCGACCGCATCGACCACGCCGGCCATCTCGTTGCCGGGAATCGCCGGCATGGGCGGCATCCACTTGTAGGTGCCGTTGCGGATCAGCACGTCGGGGCCGCCGGCGCCGATCGCCATCGCCTTGACGCGCACTTCGCCCGCCTGCGGCTGCGGCAGAGGAAGCTCCACCAGTTGCAGAACCTCCGGGCCGCCGGGGGCCTCGAGCTGGATCGCCTTCATGGTGTGCATCACCGCTGCCCGTCGTGCACGGCCACCTGCTCCTTGGTGAGCCCGCCCAGGCGTGCATGCACCCGCCCTCCCGTGCCCATCACCAGCGCGAACAGGATCTCGTTCGGGCGCGGCGCGTCCTGGATGCCCACCTCCATCGAGTTGTAGTGGCTGCGCACGTACGCGGCATGGATGTAGTGCAGCGGCACCATGAGCCGGTAGCCGGTGGCGGCCACCGCCTTGGCCGAGGGGACGATCGCCTTCGGCTCGCCCAGGATGCTGCGCATGGCCCATCCCCCGGCCTCGTGCCAGACCGCGCCGTGCTCCAGCTCTCCGTTCACGCCGACGATCGCGGCCTTGCTGTAGACCTCGATCTTGTCCTGCCCGAGCACCTCGACCAACTCAGTGGCAAGCAACGTGCCGAGCGAGCGCAGCTCGGCCATGAAGGGCATCAGGTCCGGCTCGTACCGTCCCGCGTAGGGGTTGTGGATGACCGCGCAGGCAGCCGCCAGCCTGAGCGGCGTCGCGGCCGGCGGACCGCCCTCGTGGTAGATCGTTTCGATGGAAAGACTGCGCTTGCGGATCTCGATCAGTGACATGGAATTGACCTCATTGCTTGGGAATGTGTGCGTCGTTCACGACGGCGGCCCACCGCTTCAGCTCGGCGGCCACCATCGTGGTCATTTCTTCCGGTGTGCTGCCGCGCGCTTCGCCGCCCATCTCTTCCAGCCGCGCACGCACGCCCGGCGCCTGCAGGGCCTTGAGCGTCTCGGCCTGCAGGCGATCGACGATCGGGCGCGGCGTGCCGGCTGGCGCCATGAAGCCGGCCCAGGAGCGCACGTCGTAGCCGGGCACGCCTTGCTCGGCCACGGTCGGCAGCTCCGGCATCTGGCTCCATCGTTGCGCACCGGTGGTGGCCAGCGCCCGCAGCTTCCCTGCCTTGATGTTGGCCATGACGGCCGTGGGCGGCGCGATGATCATCGGCACCTCGCCGCCGAGCAGCGCCGTGACCGCGGCCGCATCTCCGCGATAGGGGATGTGCAGCATCTCGGCCTTGGCGGTCTTTACCAGCAGCTCGCCGGCAAGGTGGTGCGTGGAGCCGATGCCCGCCGATCCGTACGACACGCTGCGCGCGTCGGCACGTGCCGCGGCCAGCACTTCGGCAAGCCCGCGGTACGGCGAATCGGCCCGCACCACCAGCAGGAACGGAAAGTAGGTGATCGTGGAGACCATCTGGAAGTCCGACACCGTCTGGTAGCCGAGCTTGTTGTAGAGGGCGCCGGCCACGGCATGGCCGCCCGTGGCCAGCAGCAGCGTGTACCCGTCGGGCTTGGCACGCGCCACCGTTGCCGCGGCGATGGTGCCCCCTGCCCCGGCCTGCGCCTCGACCACGAAGGGCTGCGCCAGCCCCTTGGTCATCTCCGCGCCGACCACGCGCGCGATGGTGTCGGCGTTGCCGCCGGCCGCAAAGCCCTGGTAGACCTTGATCGGCTTGTCCGGATAGCCCTGGGCCATGCCGTCAAGGGGTGCCGCGCAGGCCATGGCAAGGCCTGCGGCGACGAGCAATCGTCTGCGCCGCATGAATTTGTCTCCGATGGTTCTTGTAGGAAGGCTGCGGCTTATCGTGCCGAGGCCCGGGCGAAGGGCTTCAGTCCTGCTGCACGATCGGGTTGCGCAGCACGCCGATGCCTTCGATCTCGACCTCGCACACGTCGCCCGGCTTCATGAAGCGCGGCGGCTTCTTGCTCCAGCCCACGCCTGCGGGCGTGCCGGTGGCGATCACGTCGCCGGGTGTGAGCGTGAAGATCGTCGAGGCATAGCTGATGAGCTTCGGAATGCTGAAGATCATGTGGCCCGTGTGGCTGCTCTGCACGACTTCGCCGTTGAGCCGGGTCTCGAGCTTGAGCTCGCGGCCGGGCGCGATCTCGTCGGCCGTCACCATCCAGGGACCGAAGCCGCCGGTCGACTCGAAGTTCTTGCCCGAGGCGATCTGCTTGGCGTGGAACTGCCACTCGCGAATGCTGCCGTCGTTGTAGCAAGAGTAGCCCGCCACATGGGCGAAGGCGTCGGCCTCCGCAATGTTGCGCCCGCCCTTGCCGATGATGACGGCGAGCTCGCCTTCCCAGTCCAGCGATTCCGACACGTGCGGCCGCACGATCGGCTGGTTGTGCGCGCACTGCGAACGCCACACGCGCAGGAAGATCGGCGGCTGCTCCGACAGTTCGCGATGCATGCCGGCGGCCAGCACCTCCTGGTGATGGTCCATGTAGTTGCGCACGGCGCACACGATCTTCTCGGAGCGCGGGATCACCGGCAGGAAGGTGATGTCGGCCAGCTTCGCCGCCACCGGCAGGCCTTCGACGTGCTGCGCCGCCTGCAGGTACTCGTCGGAGGCGATGTAGTCGACCAGGCCTGCATGCTGGGGCCGCGCCTTTCCGAGGTCGACGACGCCGTCACCGACGACGGCGCCCCAGGTTTCGCGGCCTTGATGGACAAATGACAAAAGCTTCATGGGAACTCCGGTTGAAAAGGGTGTGCGGAAAAGACGGAATGCGTCAGGCGGCAGGCGCAGCGGGCGAACGCGACTCGAACTGCGCCTGCCATTGCGCAAGCGGCATGAAGGTGGGGTCCTTGCGGCACGCCTCCTCGGTCTCGCGCATGAGCGTCTCGTCGTCCTTCGAAAGATCGAGCGGATCGCCGTGCGGCTGCGCCACGTAGAACGGCGTGTCGACGTAGATCTCCACCGTGTTGCCCTCCGGGTCGAGCATGTAGACCGAGAGCGCATTGCCGTGATTGAGGCCACGGATGCTGGTGGCGCCCCGGGCCTCGGCGCGCGCGGAAATATCGCGCAGGTACTGGATGCTCGGCACCACGAAGGAGATCTGCATCACGGTGCTGAACTTCGCCTCGGCCGGCCGGCCCGAGGCCAGCACCAGCTGGTGATGCTGATCGGGGCTGGCGCTGGTGAACACCAGCTGGTTCTTGAAGGTGCGGCCTTCGCCGCGATCGGTGATCGTGAGGTCGAAGGTCTCGGTGTAGAAGGCCACCATCCGGTCCAGGTCCGTGACGAAGATTCCGAAATGCGAAGGCGTGGGTCGGGCGACCTTGAGCATGCTGTCTCCTGTGAAGGGGCCGGTGGCCCTACGATTGCGCGGCCTGGGCGGCCTTGAGTGCGGCCAGCACGTTGCGTTGCGTGCTCAGGATGTGCTCTTCGAGCAGGACGCAGGCCGTATCGGCGTCGCGGCGCAAGGTGGCGTCCATGATCTTCTTGTGCTCGTTCGACTTGCGGCGCGCGGTCTTCCTGTGACGAGCGGAAAAGCGCCGGTACCGCTCGGCCTGGTCGAACAGGCTCGCGCCCCATACGCGCTGACGCAAGGAAGGGCATGCAGCCACCAGCGCGAGGTGAAAGGCACGGTGCAGCTGCGACCAGCCGTTGTCGAGAATGACAGGTCCGTCGCCCAGGCGGGACTCGACCTTCTCCAGGCGGTGGTACGCAGCAAGGATGTCCGCCTCCCAGGCATCATCGCCATGGGCAATGGCTTCCCGCAGCGCAGGCACGTCGAGCATGACGCGCATGCGCGTGATGTCGGCCAGGTCGTCTTCGGAGATCGGCGCCACGCGGAAGCCGCGGCGCTCGTCGGCGCGAATCAGCCCTTCCTGCGCCAGCCGGCTGAGCGCCTCGCGCAGCGGGCTGCTCGAATAGCCGTAGGCGGACTGGAGTTCGTCGAGCTTGAGCTTGGCGCCGGCTTCGAACGTGCCGGCTAGAACATCTTGCCGCAAGCGGGTGAAGGCCTGTTCGACCAGCGGCGGCTCGTAGGCGGGGGAGATTTCTTGTTTGTGCAAGGAAATCATTTTATGCATAAACTCCAGATTTTTTTGATCAAGAACATCACCATGGCACACGACATCCCGACGACCGGCATCCGCCTGCTCGGCATCTCCGGAAGCATCCGGCGCGACTCCCACTGCACCGCGGTGCTTCGCAGCCTGCAGCCGCTGCTGCCGGCGTCGGCAACCATCGAGCTCTTCGCGCTCGACGACGTTCCGCTCTACAACGCCGACCTGGACGGCGATGCGCCGCCCGCGGCCGTCGTCCGGCTGAAGAGCGCCATTGCGCAGGCCGATGGCCTGGTCCTGTGCTCGCCGGAATACAACTACGGGATGCCCGGCGTGCTGAAGAACGCGATCGACTGGGCGTCGCGGCCCGGATTCGCCTCGCCGCTCAAGGGCAAGCCCGCGCTCATCATCACGGCCTCGCCCGGCAGTGCGGGCGGTGTGCGGGCACAGGCGCAGATCCGCGATGCCCTGGCCGCCACGCTGGCGCGGCCCGTGGTCCGGCAGCATGTCGCGATCGCGAACGTCAACGCACGGCTTCGCGATGGCCGGCTCGCGGACGAAGCCACGCTCGACTTCGTGCACGCAGCGCTCGCCGACCTCCTCGAGGACATCGCGTTGCTGGGCAAGGCCGCGTTCGGGCCGGCAGGCCGGAGCTGACGAAGGCATCTGCGACATGGGTTCAGGCCCGGCTCAGCCCTGGCGCCTGGTGCCCACGAGCACGAACAGCATGGTCGCGGGCTTGTCGCCGAGGTTGCGCCATGCATGCCGGTTGCCGTGCTGCACGGCCACCTCGTGCTGGCGCAGCAGCACCTGTGCGCCGTCGTCCAGTTCGAGCGTGATCTCGCCTTCGAGCACGATGTCGTAGTCGATGCTGTCGGTGGTGTGCATGCCGGGGTGGTCGGGCTCGAAGGTCTCGGCCAGTCCGGGAACCAGGCGGCCGAACTCGGCGCCGAAGGCGGCCGCATCGAAGTCGGCGCGCATCATCACCGCATCGGGCGGGAACGTGACCATCATGAGCCGGGTTCCGCCAGCGGCAGGCACGAAACCCGCCTCGCCCGTGCGGTCGCCCACGGAGCCGGTGCCCACGCTGTCGGACGCATCGGTGGCCCAGAGCAGCACCGCGGCAAAGCCGGGCACGGTCGTGAATTCGACGCTGCGCGGCGCCGGCCCATCCGAGATGAATTTCGCCTTGCCGCCGGCACCCGTGCCGGCCACTACCCGTCTGATCTTCATGGCGCGCTTTCAGGGATTGATGACGAAGTTGCTGAAGCCACCGTTGCGGCTCGCGATGCCCGAGATTGCTTCGTTGATGCGGTCCAACGGATAGCACACGTGCTCGAAGACCGAGAGGTCCAGCGTGCCGGCCTCGGCCATGTCGGCCATGTCTTGCCCCTCGCCAGCCGTGAACCAGGCCGAGCCCTCGATGCTCTGCTGCTCGTCCATCATGGTGTGCAGGTCCATGCCCACCATGCCGGCGATGGCGCCAATGTTGTAGGCGCGGCCGCCGCGCTTCAGTGCGCGCACACCCTGCTGGAAAGTCTCGTGCGGCGCGCCGGGGCCCAGCGCGTCGATGAAGGTGTCCACGCCCAGCCCGTCGGTGCGTGCCTTGGCCCACGCGTCGATGGCCTCGCCGTCCGCGCTGGAGAAGACCTCGATGCGATCGGGGGCCAGCGCCTTCACGCGCTCGAGCAACTCGCGGTTGCGTCCGGTGCCCAGGATGCGCGTGGCGCCCATGGCCAGGCCGAAGAGCGCGCCGCCGATGCCGAGCGTGCCGCTGATGCCGTTGATCAGCACGCTGCGACCCGGCCCCACCTTCGCCTTGCGCATCGCGGAGTACATGGTGCCGAGGTAGCCGAAGCGTGCCGCCTGGTTGAAGCTCACGTTGTCCGGCAGCTTCACCAGCGCGTACTGCGGGGCGATCATGTATTCGCACAGGCCGCCGAACGGATAGTTCTTGTAGAGCTTGAGCGAGTTCTGCGAAAAGCCGAAGTAGCCGCTGAACGCGTAGTGCGTGCAGTTGATCAGGTCGCCGTTGCGGCAGGCGCGACAGCCGCCGCAGTAGAGGCTCGGGTTCACGTAGACGCGATCGCCCGGCTTCCACGTGTGCACGTGGGAGCCGACCGCCGTTACCTCGCCGGCTGGGTCGAGCCCGAAGACCGCGGGCAGCGGCGGCAGCGGCAGCTCCGGAAACCAGGTCGTCCAGTTGGCCAGGATGTTGCCGAGGTTGGGCACGATGCCGCATGCACGCACCCGCACCTGCACATCGTTGGCGGCGGGCTGGGGAATCGGAAGTTGCTCGACCTCCATCGGGGCGCCGACCTGGTGCAGTCGGGCAGCTTTCATCGTCGTCATGGTGTCTCCTGGCTGATTGATGTCTAGATGCACAAATCGTGTTTTGTGCATTCTTTTCGACCACGCGGCATAGCGTCATCAGTAATAACCCTTTGTGCGTGAAATCATGTTTTATGCACAATATCTGATTCATGCATTCAAACAAAGCCATGCTCCACCAGAATCCGGAACCCGTCGACGTGGCGATCATCGGCTTCGGCCCCGTCGGCGCAACGCTCGCCGCGCTGCTCGGCCAACGCGGCTTGCGCGTCGCGGTCTTCGACAAGTCGCAGCAGATCTACCCGCTGCCGCGCGCCTTCGCGCTCGACCACGAAGCACTGCGCGTGTTCCAGGAGATCGGCATCGCCGGCACGCTGGCGCCGCACATGACGCCCTACCGCCCGACGGTCTACCAGGGCAGCGACGGCGAACCCATCCAGCACTTCGACATGGGGCCGTCGCCCTACCCGCTCGCGTGGGCGCCGTCGTACACCTTCAACCAGCCGGCGCTGGAAGCCTCGCTGCGCCAGGCGGTCGGCAAGCTCCCCGGCGTGTCGATCCATCTCGGGCACGAGGTGCTGCAGCTGAGCCAGTCGCAAACCCACGCGCAGCTCGGCGTTCGCAGGTCCGACGGCACGCAGGCGCAACTGAGCGCGCGCTATGTCGTCGGCTGCGACGGCGGCACCAGCCCCACGCGCAAGCAGATGGGCCTGACGCTCAAGAGCCTCGACTTCGACGAGCCCTGGATCGTGGTCGACATGCATGTCGACGAAGACAAGCTCGACCGGCTGCCCGCCACCAACGTCCAGTACTGCCACCCGTCACGGCCTTGCACCTACGTCGTGGGTCCGGGCACCCACCGGCGCTGGGAGTTCCTGCTGCTTGCCGACGAGGCCGAGCAGCGCGAGATGCCGCACGAGGCCATCTGGCAGCTGCTCGCCCCCTGGCTCACGCCCGCTGACGCACGCATCTGGCGCGCGGCGGCCTACCGCTTTCATGCGGTGGTGCTCGAGCGATGGCGCAACGGCCGTGTGCTGCTGGCGGGCGACAGCGCGCACCAGATGCCCCCCTTCCTCGCCCAGGGCATGTGCCAGGGCTTGCGCGATGCCGTCAACCTCGCCTGGAAGCTTCAATGGGTGCTCGAGGAACGCGCCCCCGAGAGCCTGCTGGACAGCTACGGCGACGAGCGCGGACCGCAGGTGGAAGACGTGACGGCAACCGTCAAGCGGCTGGGCCAGATCATCTGCGAGCGCGACCCGGTGCGCGCCGCCGAGCGCGACCTTCGCCTGCGCGAGCAGCAAGGCGGGCAGGTGCGGATGCAACTGCGCCAGAGCCTGTTGCCCGGCGTGCGTCACGGGTTGATCGAACGCGACGAGTTGCCCGCGGGCACGCCCTTCCCCCAGGCGATGGGATGCATCGAACCCGGCGTTGCGCCGCAGATGATGGACGACCTGTTGCCGCCCGGCTTCCTGCTGGTGTTGCGCCATGCGCCCGATCCGGCGGCGCTCCGGACCTTGGAAACATCGGTGGCGAACCTCGGCGCGCAGCTGCTGTGCCTCGATGCCGCGACGACGGCGCCCGGCGTGGTGAAGCTGGCCGAAGCCGACGGTATTCTGGCGGCCTGGTTCGAACGCCATGGATGCGAGGCCGCGCTCGTGCGGCCGGATCATCTGGTCTACGGCGTGGCACGCACCTGCGGCGATATTGGCGAACTGGTGCGACGCGCCTGCACAAGGCTTGGCGTGGCACTCAACCTTCCTCCCCCCGCTCGCCGGGAAACGGTATGACCTGTCCGCGCCGAAGTAGAACTGAGCCACCGCGCCGCTTGAATCGTGAGCCAGGGGTGGAAGCCGACGCAGCAATGGT
>NZ_JBGLYN010000008.1:0-110981 GCF_047304045.1 Variovorax sp. Varisp85 | reverse complement strand
TTTTTTTCTGTTGGGGCCATTTCCCCCCCGTGGTATTTCGCTTTGGGGGGCCCACACCGGGGTGGGTGGGGGGGGGGGGGCGGGGGGAAGAAAAGAAGAAGGCAGAGGGCAAGTTCGATTCACTATGCCCAAGCTGTCACGGTATTGCAATACCTGAGTTGCCCGGGGTTTCTGCGCTTTGTGTGCGGCATTTCACACGCTAGCGAATCGATAGCATCTGCCGCGCGCAGGGCAGGCGATGCGGCGATTCATCCGGAACAAGTGTTTCATCTTCCGGCAGCGCGTGACCCTGCCGCCGGAAGGGCCGGCAGCTGCCCAGTCAACGCCAGGCCGCGCGCATCCGGTTGCGCAGGTCGATCACCGCGCTCGGCGGCGGCACGGCCGGCGGCCGCTCCGGCGGAGGGGGCCAGGTCTGCTGCTCGAAGCCGGCCAGATCGGCTTCGGCAATGAAGCGCGTGCGGTTGGCATACAGGTGCCGATCGCCGCGCGCCGCCTGCTGCGTGATGTGGAAGCGCTGCGGCACCAGCAGGTGCAGGTGGTCGCGCGCCCGGGTCATCGCCACGTAGAGCAGCCGGCGCTCTTCTTCCAGCTCGTGCGCGCTCTGCGCCACGTCGGCCGGCAGGCAGCCGTCGACCACGTTGAGCACATGTACGGAGTTCCATTCCTGCCCCTTGGCCGAGTGGATGGTCGAGAGGATCAGGTAGTCCTCGTCGAGCAGCGGCGGGCCCGGGCGGTCGCTGGTGGCCTCGGGCGGGTCGAGCGTGAGTTCGGCGAGGAAGCGTTCGCGCGAGGCATACCCGGCGGCGAGGCGGGCCAATTGCTCGACGTCGGCGCGTCGCACGCCGGACGTGTCCTCGTACAGGCGCTCCAGGTGCGGCAGATACCAGGCCATCGCCAGTTCGACATCGGCCGGCCACTTCAGCGCCGGCGCGCGCAAGGCGGCGTAGGCTGCAGCGAAGTCGCCCCATTGCGCGCGAGCAGTGGCCGGTGGCACGAAGTCGCGCACTGCCGCGGCCGGGTCTGCCGCCTGGTCCATCGCATCGAGCAGCCGCGCGCCGGTCACGGGGCCTATGCCCGGTATCAGTTGCGTCACACGGAACCCCGCCATGCGCCCACGCGGGTTCTGCGCAAAACGCAGCACCGCGAGCAGGTCCTTCACATGCGAGGCCTCGAGAAACTTGAGCCCACCGAACTTCACGAAGGGGATGTTGCGCCGTGCCAGTTCGAGTTCGAGCGCCGCGCTGTGCGTCGAGGTGCGGAACAGCACCGCCTGCGACTTCAGCGCCAGCCCGCCTTCGCGGTGCGCCAGCACCTTGTCGGCCACCCAGCGTGCCTGCCCGGCCTCGTCGGGCACGAGCACCAGCAGCGGCTTGCCGGCCGAGGGCTTGTCGGTCCACAGCGTCTTGGCGTGCCGCTCGGCGGCCTGCGCGATCACGCGGTTCGAGACGTCCAGGATCGGCTGCGTCGAGCGGTAGTTGCGCTCCAGCGTGACGACTCTGGCCTGCTGCGTGAACTGCGACGGAAAGTCGAGGATGTTGCGCACCGTCGCGCCGCGAAACGAGTAGATCGACTGCGCGTCGTCGCCCACCACCGTCACCCCGCGTCCATCGGGCTTGAGCGCCAGCAGGATCGAGGCCTGCAGCAGGTTGGTGTCCTGGTACTCGTCGATCAGCACATGATCGAAGCGCGCGCCGATGTGCGCGGCCAGCGCGGGCTCGGCGGCCATCCCGGCCCAGTAGAGCAGCAGGTCGTCGTAGTCGAGCACGTTCTGCTGCTGCTTGGCCTCGACATACGCACCGAACAGCTTCTTCAGCTCGGCCTCCCATTCGCCGCACCAGGGAAAGGCTTCCTTCAGCACCTGGGCCAGCGGCGCGCGCGTGTTGACGCAGCGCGAGTAGATCGACAGGCAGGTGCCCTTGCGCGGAAAACGGTTCACGGTGGAAGACAGGCCCTGCTCATGGCGCACCAGCCCCATCAGGTCTTCGGCATCGCCGCGGTCATGGATCGTGAAGTTCTCGCCGAGCCCGATCTGCGGCGCGTACTCGCGCAGCAGCCGCGCGCCGATGCCGTGGAAGGTGCCGGCCCACGGCAGCGCGGGCGGCACCTCGGACTTCAGGCCGAGCACCCGCGCCAGCACCTGGCCGGCGCGGCGCTCCATCTCCTGCGCGGCGCGGCGCGAGAAAGTCAGCAGCAGCAGCCGCTGCGGATCGACACCGCCCGCGATCAGGTGTGCGACGCGGTGCGCCAGCGTGCTGGTCTTTCCCGAGCCGGCGCCGGCAATGACGAGCAGCGGCCGCTCGTCGCGCTCGGCTATCGCAGCACCCACGCCATGCTCGACCGCAGCGCGCTGCGCATCGTTGAGCGTCGCAAGCGCGGCGGCCAGGCGCTCGGCCTGGGTCTTCGGCGCGGCGGGAAAAACAGGGAGCGCAGCGGTCTGCATGGAGAGCGACTTTACTGTATGTCCGTCCAGCCCAAGCATGGGGCAGCCATGTGGCCGGTGACATAATCGCGCCTCGCTGCAACCGGAGATTCTTCCTATGGAAACCGCCCCGTCTCGGCAGCTTTCAACTCCCTTTCACTGACGCTTTTTTCGCGCGTCGGGCCCGGGAATTGAAAGCGCCCCTCCCTCGCCCAACGTTTCAGTCATACCCGGGAGTGAGCCCATGCTCAACATCTTTACGCTCGCCAACGGCCGCCTCGTCCAGGAAGAGATCGAGTCGCTCGAGGAGCTCTCCAGGTTCCAGCCGATCTGGGTCGACCTCGAGTCGCCCACGCTCGAAGAGAAGCGCTGGATCAAGCAGTACTACGGCCTCTCGATTCCCGAAGACGCGATGGACGAGGACATCGAGGAGTCGGCCCGCTTCTACGAGGAAGACAACGGCGAGCTGCACATCCGCTCCGACTTCCTGATCGACGACGACGAAGATCCGCGCTCGGTGCGCGTGGCGTTCATCCTGAACCAGCACAACACCGAGCTTCGCAGCCGCGGTGTGCTGTTCTCGATCCACGACGAGGACGTGCCCGTGTTCCGGCTGCTGCGCATGCGCGCGCGCCGCGCGCCCGGGCTCATCGAGGACGCGAAGGAAGTACTGCTCAAGCTGTTCGATGCCGACGCCGAGTACTCGGCCGACACGCTCGAGAACATCTACGACGAACTCGAGATCGCGGGCAAGAAAGTGCTCGAGGGCAACGTCAGCGACGAGTTGGCCGGCGAGGTGCTGGGCGCCATCGCTCGCCAGGAAGACTTGAACGGCCGCATCCGCCGCAACGTGATGGACACGCGCCGCGCGGTCAGCTTCATGATGCGCAGCCGCATGCTCAACGCCGAGCAGTTCGAGGAGGCGCGGCAGATCCTGCGCGACATCGAGTCGCTCGACAACCACACGGCCTTCCTGTTCGACAAGATCAACTTCCTGATGGATGCGACCGTCGGCTTCATCAACATCAACCAGAACAAGACCATCAAGATCTTCTCGGTGGCCAGCGTCGCATTGCTGCCGCCCACGCTGATCGCGAGCATCTACGGCATGAACTTCAAGTTCATGCCCGAGCTCGACTGGTCGCTGGGCTATCCGTATGCCATCGTGCTGATGGCGGCCAGCGCGCTGGTGCCGATGTGGTACTTCCGCCGGCGCGGCTGGCTCAAGTAGGCGCCGCGCGGCGGGTGCTAGAGTGGCTGGCAGCAAGCGCTGACCCGGAGAGCCACAGTGCGCAGAATCCGCTTCCTCACCAACCGCCACCGCGCGCCGTCGACCAACACCGCGCTGGGCCTGCTGCTGGCCTTCAATGCCGGGGCCGTCAACGCGGGCGGATTCCTCGTGCTTCACATGTACACCTCGCACATGACCGGCTTCGCCTCGCAGCTGGCGGACGGCATGGTGCTGGGCAACGTCAAGCTGCTGCTGAACGCGCTCGGCGCGATCCTGGCCTTCGTGACCGGCGCCGCGGTCTGCGCCATGCTGGTGAACTGGGGCCGGCAGCACCGCATGCACGGCGTCTACGCCCTGCCGCTGATGCTCGAAGCTGCGCTGATGTTCCCATTCGGGCTCATGGGCGCGATCACGCTGACCTGGCCCACGCCCTTCGCCGTGCCGCTCACGGTGCTGCTGCTGTCCTTCATCATGGGCCTGCAGAACGCGGTGGCGTCGAAGACCTCGGGCGGCAGCATCCGCACCACCCACATGACGGGCAACATCACCGACATGGGGATCGAGATCGGCAAGATGCTCTACTGGAACGGCCGCGCCGGATCCGCCCCGATGGCGGTGCGCCACGACCGCCGCCGCATGCGCCGCGCGGGCGGCTTGGTCGGCATGTTCGTGCTCGGCGGGGCGGTGGGAGCGCTCGGCTTCAAGTACGTGGGGTTTGTCTGCGTCGTGCCACTGGCCGCGCTGCTGCTCGCACTGTCGATACCGCCGCTGCTGCGCGACATTCCGCGGCGCGGCGCCTCGCTCAGCTGACGGCCGGCAGCGTGGCGAGCCAGGCGCCGACCAGCGCGAGGCTGTAGCGGCTCGCGACCAGCGAGACGAAGCGCGCGAAGTCGCCATGCGCTTCGTCGTCCGCGCGGTCGGAGATCGTTCGCATGGCCGCGAAGGGCACGCCGTAGTCGTGGCACACCTGCGCCACCGCCGCGCCTTCCATCTCGACCGCAAGCGCATCGGGCAGATCGCGCCGCAGCGCTTCACTCTCGGCGGTGGTCGACACGAAGCGGTCGCCGCTGGCCAGCAGGCCCCGGTGCACCTTCGGCGACTGCAGGCCGAACTCTTCGACGGCCGCCCGTCCCGTCAGTGCCACAGGATCGCGCAGCACGCCGGCGGCAACGCCCGACAGCGCATCGCCGATCGCGCGGTCCGCAACGAAACGCGACAGGCCCATCAACGGCACTTCGTACTTCGGGAAGATCGGCGATGCATCGAGATCGTGCTGCAGCAGTTCGGTCGCGACCACCACGTCCCCCACGCGCACGCCCGGCGCGAGCCCGCCCGCCACGCCCGTGAACACGACGGCCCGCACGCCGAAGCGTTCGAGCAGCACCGTGGCGGTGACCGCGGCCGCGACCTTGCCGATGCGCGACAGCACCGCGACCACGGGCTGGCCCTGCAGGTGGCCGACCCAGAAGTCGCGGCCGGCGACGCGCACGCGCTGCTCGTCGGGCATCTGCGCAAGGAGCGCACTCAACTCCTCGTGCATCGCGGCGACGATGGCAACGGGCGCGTGCATCGGCTACTTGATATCCACGCCGTAGAAGGTGTGGCGGCCGAACGGACTGAGCTTGAAGTCGACGACCTCCTTGCGCACCGGCTTCAGCTGCACCGCGTGCGCGATGGTGAACCACGGCGCCTGCTCCTTGAAGATGAGCTGTGCCTTCTTGTAGAGCGCGTCGCGCTCGGCCTGCTTGGTGACGCTCTTGGCCTTCACCACGAGGTCTTCGTACGGCTGGTAGCAGAACTTCGAGATGTTGCTGCCGCTGGCCGATTTGGCCGAAGCGCAACCCAGCAGCGTGTAGAGGAAGTTGTCGGGGTCGCCGTTGTCCCCTGTCCAGCCCAGCATGCCCATCTGGTGTTCGCCGGCCTGCAGGCGCTTGCGGTACTCGCCCCACTCGAAGCTCTTGATCTCGGCCTTGACGTTGATCTTGGCGAGGTCGGCCTGCATCAGCTCGGCGATGCGCTTGGCGTTCGGGTTGTACGGGCGCTGCACCGGCATGGCCCACAGGTCGGTCGAGAAGCCGTCGGGGAAGCCGGCCTGCGCCAGCAGCTTCTTCGCGGCTTCGGGGTCGTAGGGGTCGTCCTTCACCGCGTCGTTGTAGGACCACATGGTCGGCGGAATCGGGTTCTTCGCGGCCACGCCGGTCGAGAGGTACACGCCGTCGATGATGGCCTTCTTGTTGATCGCCATGTTGATGGCCTTGCGTACGCGCACGTCGTCGAAGGGCTTCTTCGTGGTGTTGTACGAGAGGTAGCCGACGTTCAGGCCGGGCTGCTCGAGCAGCTGAACATTCGGATCCTTGCGGATCGCGTCGAGGTCGGCCGGGTTCGGGTACGGCATGACATGGCACTCGCCCTTCTGCAGCTTGGCCCAGCGCACCGATGCGTCGGGCGTGATCGCGAACACGAGGTCGTCGATCTTGGCCTTGCCGCCCCAGTACTGCGGGAAGGCCTTGAAGCGAATGATCGCGTCCTTCTGGTACTGCACGAGGTAGAAGGGGCCGGTGCCGATCGGGTCCTGGTCGACCTTCTCGGGCGTGCCGGCCTTCAGCATGGCGATGGCATATTCCTTCGACTGGATGCCGGCGTACTGCATCGCCAGGTTGGCCAGGAACGGCGCCTCGGGCTGGTTGAGCACGATCTTCACCGTGTAGTCGTCGATGCGGTCCACCGTCTTCAGCAGCTTGGGCATGCCCATGTCGTTGAAGTACGAGTGGTTCTGGCTCGTGACCTTGAAAAACGGGTCGCTCTCCTTCCACTGGCGCTCGAGCATGAAGATGAAGTCGTCGGCGTTGAAGTCGCGCGTGGGCTTGAAGCTCTTGCTGGTGCTGTGCCACTTCACGCCCTTGCGCAGGTGGAAGGTGTACTGCGTGCCGTCGGCGGAGATGTCCCACTTCTCGGCCAGGCCCGGCACGACCTTGGTGCCGCCACGCTCGAATTCGACGATGGTGTTGTAGACCTGCGTGGTCACGTCGAACGAGGTGCCGGTGGTGTTCATCCCGGGGTAGAAGTTCTCCGGGCTTCCTTCGGAGCAATACACCAGCGTCTTGGCAGACACCGCGCCGCAGGCCAGGGTAAGGGCTGCAAGCGCTGTCGGCGCCAGGAGCGCCAGGCTTCGTGAGCGGCGCGAAACGGTGGGCTGGGTCTTCATGGGGACTCCTTGAGACAGGGTTGAGAAAAGCCGCCGCCTACGGCGCGGCGAGCACGGGACCATCGGCGCGCACGGGGGCCGCGCCATCGAGAAACTGCTCGGCGTAGTGGCAGGCCACCAGACGTTCGTCGAGTAAGCGCAGCAGCGGCCGCTCCTCGCGGCAGCGCGGTTGCACGTGCGGGCAACGCGTGCTGAAGACGCAGCCGGGAGGCGGGCTCAGCGGCGACGGCAGCTCGCCCTTGAGCACGATGCGCCGGCTGCTGAGCCCCGGCGTGGACGCCAGCAGCGCCTGCGTGTACGGATGCAGCGGCCGCGCGAAGATGCGCGACTTGGGGCCCTGCTCCACCGCGTGGCCGAGGTACATCACGAGCACGTCGTGCGCGATGTGGCGCACCACGCCCAGGTCGTGCGAGATGAAAAGGTACGCCAGGCCCAGTTCGGCCTGCAGGTCGGCCAGCAAATTGAGCACCTGCGCCTGGATCGACACGTCGAGCGCAGACACCGGCTCGTCGGCCACCAGGAGGCGCGGGTTGAGCATCAGCGCGCGCGCGATGGCGATGCGCTGGCGCTGGCCGCCCGAGAACATGTGCGGGTAGCGGTTGGCGTACTCGGGCCGCAAGCCCACGCGCGCGAGCATGTCGCCGGCCTTGGCGGCGCGCTCCGACTTGCCCATGGTGGTGTTGATGGCGAGCGGATCCTCGAGCACCGTCGAGATCTTCTTGCGCGGATTGAGCGAGCCGTAGGGGTTCTGGAACACCAGCTGCACGGCCTGGCGCAGCTCGCGCCTGCGTTCGGACGGCGGGTTCACCGCGTCGGCCCCCACCAGCGTGAGCTGCCCCGCGGTCGGCTTCTCGATCAGCGCGACCATGCGCGCCAGCGTCGACTTGCCGCAGCCCGACTCGCCGACCACGGCCAGCGTGCGCCCGCGCTCGATGCGAAAGGAAATGTCGCCCACGGCCCGCAGGTGCGCGGGCGCGCGAAACAGCCCACGGCGGATGTCGTAGGTGCGCTGGAGGTTGCTCGCCTCCACGACCACTTCGGTCGAAACGGCGTTCGATGCCCCGCTCATGGCAGCACCTCGATCGCCTGTTGCCGCGGCGGGTCTTGCGCGATGGCCGCCATGCGCCCCGGTTCGCCGAGCGGAAAGTGGCAGCGCACCTCGGCGCCCTGCGATTCGCGCAGCGCCGGCCGCACCTGGCAGGCACGCTCGGTGACGTAGCCGCAGCGCGGCGCGAACAGGCAGCCCGCGGGCCGGTCGTGCACGCCCGGCACCACGCCGCTGATGGTGGCGAGCCGCCCCTCGGGCGCAGCGCGTTCCGGCAGCGCCGCCAGCAGGGCCTCGGTGTACGGATGCTGCGGCGATGCGAAGAGCCGGTCGACGCGCTGGTGCTCCATCACCTGCCCCGCGTACATCACGGCGATGCGCTGCGCCATCTCGCTCACCACGCCCATGTTGTGCGTGATGAGCACCAGCGCCATGCCGCGCTCCTTCTGCAGCTCGCGCAGCAGGTCGAGGATCTGCGCCTGGATGGTCACGTCGAGCGCGGTGGTCGGCTCGTCGGCGATCAGGAGGCGCGGATTGCAGGCGATGGCCATGGCGATCATCACGCGCTGGTTCATGCCGCCCGAGAGCTGGTGCGGATAGCTGCCCAGGCGCGACGATGCGGCCGGAATGCCCACCTGCTCGAGCAGTTCGGTCGCGCGCTTCTTCGCTTCGCGCTTGTCGAGCTTCAGATGCAGCCGCAGCGTTTCCATGAGCTGGAAGCCGATGGTGAAGCAGGGGTTGAGGCTGGTGGTCGGCTCCTGGAAGATCATCGCGACCTCCTTGCCGACCAACGCGCGGCGCGCCTTGTCGGAGATGCCGAGCAGGTCCTTGCCCGCGAAGCGCATGTGCTCGGCGCGCACGCGGCCCGGAAAGCCGACGAGGCCCATCAGCGCCATCATCGTGACGCTCTTGCCCGAACCCGACTCGCCGACGATGCCGAGCACCTCGCCTTCTTCGAGCGTGAGGCTCACGCCGTCCACCGCATGCAGCACGCCGCCCTGCGTCGGGAACTCGACGTGCAGGTCCTTGATGTCCAGGAGACTCATCTCACCCCCAGTCTTCGCGCACTTCGTGTCGCTGCGCCAACCCCCTTGCAGGGGGCGATACCTGCGGCCCGGCAAAGCCGGTTCCGCGGTATCCCTGGAATGAGGCGGTCAATACTGTTCATCGTTTCAATTTGGGGTCGAGCGCATCGCGCAGCCCGTCGCCCAGCAGGTTGAAGGCCAGCACGGCCGCAAGGATCGCCAGGCCCGGGAAGGTGACGACCCACCAGGCGCGCAGCACGAACTCGCGCGCGTCGGCCAGCATGGTTCCCCATTCGGGCGACGGCGGCTGCGCCCCCAGGCCGATGAAGCCGAGCGCGGCCGCGTCGAGGATGGCGGTCGAGATGCCGAGCGAGGCCTGCACGATCAGCGGTGCGGCACAGTTGGGCAGCACCTCGCGGAACATCAGGCGCAGCGTGCCGGCGCCGCTCACGCGAGCAGCGGTCACGTAGTCGCGCGAGATTTCGGCGATGACGGCCGCACGCGTGATGCGCACATAGTGCGGCAGCACGACGATGGCCACGGCGATCATCGCGTTGATCAGCCCCGGTCCGAGGATCGCGACGATCACGATCGCCATCAGCAGGCTCGGCATCGTGAGCACGATGTCCATCAACCGCATGATCGCGATCTCGAGCACGCCGCGGAAGAAGCCCGCGATCAGCCCGAGCACCACGCCCACGGCCACCGAAATGGCCACCACCGCGACGCCGATGGACAGCGACAGCCGTGCGCCGTGCATCAGGCGCGAGAGGATGTCGCGCCCGATCGCGTCGGTGCCGAGCAGGTAGCTCGCGGAACCGCCCTGCTGCCACGCTGGCGGCAGCAGGAAGACGGCGCTGTTGGTCTCGTTGGGCGCGTGCGGTGCGATCCACGGCGCGAACAGCGCGACCAGCAGCAGCACGACGATGGTGGCGAGCCCGATGACCGCGCCGCGGTTGGCAGAGAAGGCCGTCCAGAACTCGCGCCAGGGTCCTGGGGGCGCCGCGCTTCTTGTGCCGGCCGGGACTGCTTGTTGTGTCGTCGCCATGGCTTCAGTGCCTGATGCGCGGGTTGATGACGCCGTAGGCCACATCGACCAGCAGGTTGACCAGCATCACGATTCCTCCGAGCAGCAGCATGCCGCCCTGCAGCACCGGATAGTCGCGCCGGCCGATGGCCTCGATGAGCCACTTGCCGACACCGGGCCAGGAGAAGATGGTCTCGGTGAGGATGGCGCCCGTGAAGAGCACGCCCACCTGCAGCCCGATGACGGTCACGACCGGGATCAGCGCATTGCGCAGCGCATGCAGCCCCACCACGCGAAAGCGCGACAGCCCCTTGGCGCGCGCGGTGCGAATGTAGTCCTCGCCCAGCACTTCGAGCATGGCCGAGCGCGTCATGCGCGCAATGACCGCGAGCGGCACCGTGCCGAGCACGATGGCCGGCAGGATCAGGTGGTGCAATGCCGACCAGAAGGCACCGATGTCGCCGGCGCGCAGGGAGTCGATCAGCAGGAAGCCGGTTTCGGGCTCGATGTAGTACTGCACCGCGATGCGGCCCGACACAGGCGTCCACCCGAGCTGCACCGAGAAGAACAGGATCAGCAGCAACCCCCACCAGAAGATCGGCATCGAGTAGCCGGTGAGCGAGGTGGCCATCACGCCGTGGTCGAAGATGGAATTGCGCCGCACTGCCGCGAGGATGCCTGCCGGCAGCCCGAGCAGCAGCGCGAAAAGAATGGCGCAGGCCGCGAGCTCGACCGTGGCCGGAAAGAGCGCGAGGAACTCGCTCATCACCGTGTCCTGCGTGATCAGCGACTTGCCGAGGTCGCCGTGCAGCACGCGCCCGATGTAGATGCCGTACTGCACGATCACCGGCTTGTCGAAGCCGTACGCGGTGCGCAGCTGGGCGTGGCGCACGGGGTCGATCCCGCGCTCGCCGGCCATCGTCTCGATGGGGTCGCCCGGCACCAGCCGGATGAGGAAGAAAGCGAGCAGCGTCATGCCGATGAAGGTCGGCACCAGCAGGCTCACGCGGGTCAGGAGGAATCGAAACATCGACCGCGAATATGCAAGATCGATGCCGCAGCCCTCACCGGGCCGAACCCTTACTTCTTCGCGTCGCGCAACTCGCGGCGAAGGATCTTTCCGACCGGTGTCTTCGGCATGTCGCTACGAAACTCCACGATTCGCGGCTGCTTGTAACCCGTAAGGTTTGCCCGGCAGTATTCGCGCACCTGCGCTTCCGTGAGCGAAGGGTCTTTCTTGACGATCACCAGCTTCACGGCCTCGCCGGTTTTCTCGTCGGGCACGCCGACCGCGGCGCATTCGAGCACGCCCGGAATCAGTGCAACCACGTCCTCGACCTCGTTCGGGTACACGTTGAAGCCCGACACCAGGATCATGTCCTTCTTGCGGTCGACCACCTTGAAGTAGCCGCGCTCGTCGACCACGCCGATGTCGCCGCTCTTGAAGTAACCGTCGGGCGTCATGACCTTGGCGGTCTCGTCGGGGCGCTGCCAGTAGCCGGCCATCACCTGCGGGCCCTTGATGGCGATTTCGCCGCGCTCGCCGGCCGGTACTTCGTTGCCGTCGTCGTCGAGCAGCTTGAGCCAGGTGCTCGGCAGCGGCAGGCCGATGGTGCCGGTGTAGGCAGTGCTGTTGGTCGGGTTGCAGGTGGCCGACGGCGAGGTTTCCGACAGGCCGTAGCCTTCGCAGATCGGGCAGCCGGTCTTCTCGAGCCACAGCTTCGCCACCGCGGCCTGCACCGCCATGCCGCCGCCGACCGAGACCTTGAGGTTCTTCCAGTTGACGGTGTTGAAGTCGGGGTGGTTCGCCAGCCCGTTGAACAGCGTGTTGACAGCCGGGAAGCTGTGGATGGTGTGCTTCGACAGCTCCTTCAGCACGCCCGCGATGTCACGCGGATTCGGAATCAGGATCAGCTTGCCGCCCGTGCGCATGTTCAGCATCATGCCGACCGTGAACGCGAAGATGTGATACAGCGGCAGGGCGCACACGCTGGTGGGCTGCTCGCCGGCCGGCACCTTGTTCATGACCGGCTCGTTCCACGCCTCGGACTGCAGCACGTTCGCGATCACGTTGCGATGCAGCAGCACTGCGCCCTTCGACACGCCGGTGGTACCGCCGGTGTACTGCAGCACGGCCACGTCGTCGGGTCCGATGGCCACGGGCTTCACCGAAGCACTCGCGCCCTTGTCGAGCGCTTCGTTGAAACGCACCGCACCCGGCAGGCTGAACTGGGGCACCAGCTTCTTGACGCTGCGCACCATGTAGTTGACGAGCGCACCCTTCAGGAAGCCGAGGCGGTCGCCCATGGAGGCCAGCACGATGTGCCTGATCGGCGTGGCTGCGATGCATTGCTGCAGCGTGGTGCCGAAGTTCTCCATGATGACGATCGCCTTCGCGCCCGAATCCTTGAGCTGGTGCTCGAGTTCGCGGGGCGTGTACAGCGGATTCACGTTGACCAGGATCAGGCCGGCGCGCAGGGTGCCCGCCACCGCGATCGGGTACTGCGGGCAGTTGGGCATCATGACCGCCACGCGGTCACCCTTGGCCAGGCCCAGACTCTGCAGGTAACCTGCGAAGGCCTTGCTCTGCCTGTCGGTCTCGCCGTAGCTGATGTCCTTGCCCATGAAGCTGTAGGCCGTGCGGTCGGCGTACTTCGCGAAGCTCTCTTCCATGAGTGCGACCAGCGAGGTGTACTGCGAGGCATCGATATCGGCGGGCACGCCCTGCGGATAGCTGCTGAGCCAGGGACGATCGGTCATTGGATTTGTCTCCTCCGGGAGTCGGACTGTTGAAAACGAAAACGGCGCACGAGGTGGCGCCGCGAAGAGCTCGCCCGCTGCGCGGGCGTGGACCTTCGGCCTATTCGATGGCCTTGCCCATATCTTCCACTACTTTTTTTGCGTCGCCAAAGACCATCATCGTCTTGTCCATGTAGAACAGCTCGTTGTCCAGGCCCGCATAACCGGCGGCCATGGAGCGCTTGTTCACGATGACGGTCTTGGCCTTGTAGGCCTCCAGGATCGGCATGCCATAGATCGGCGTGCCCTTGGTGAGCGCGGCCGGGTTCACCACGTCGTTGGCCCCCAGGATGATCGCCACGTCCGCCTGCGCAAACTCGCCGTTGATGTCTTCCATCTCGAACACCTGGTCGTACGGCACCTCGGCCTCGGCCAGCAGCACGTTCATGTGGCCCGGCATGCGCCCGGCCACCGGGTGGATCGCGTACTTCACGGTCACGCCCTTGTGCGTGAGCTTCTCCGCCAGCTCGTTGACCGCATGCTGCGCGCGCGCCACCGCCAGGCCGTAGCCCGGCACGATGATCACGGTCTCGGCGTTGGACAGCATGTAGGCCGCGTCGTCGGCGCTGCCGCTCTTGACCGGACGCTGTTCCTTCGCACCGCCGCCCGCGCTGACCGCCTCGCCGCCGAAGCCGCCCAGGATCACGTTGAAGAACGAGCGGTTCATCGCCTTGCACATGATGTAGCTCAGGATCGCGCCCGAGCTGCCCACGAGGCTGCCCGCCACGATCAGCATCGCGTTGTTCAGGCTGAAGCCGATGCCCGCGGCCGCCCAGCCCGAGTAGCTGTTGAGCATCGACACCACCACCGGCATGTCGGCCCCGCCGATCGGGATGATGATGAGCACGCCCATCACGAAGGCCAGCGCCAGCATCGCGAAGAAGGCCGGCCAGCTCTCGGTGAACATGAACACCAGACCCAGGCCGATCATGGCCAGGCCGAGCACGAGGTTCAGCATGTGCTGGCCCGCGAACTGCACCGGCGCGCCCTGGAACAGGCGGAACTTGTAGGTGCCCGAGAGCTTGCCGAAGGCGATGACCGAGCCGCTGAAGGTGATGGCGCCGATGGCCGCCCCCAGGAACAGCTCGAGCCGGTTGCCGGTGGGGATGGGCGCGCCCTTGGCGATGCCTTCGAGCATGGCCGCGGGTTCGACCACGGCCGCGACCGCGATGAACACCGCCGCCAGGCCGATCATGCTGTGGAAGAAGGCCACCAGCTCGGGCATCTTGGTCATCTCGACCGTCTTGGCGCGCCAGGCGCCGTAGCCGCCGCCGGCCACCAGCCCCAGCAGCACCCAGGCCAGGCCCATGAGGTGGCCGCCGGCGATGTTGTAGATCAGCGCGCCGGTGGTAAGCACGGCGATGGCCATGCCGGCCATGCCGAAGACGTTGCCGCGGATCGAAGTGGTGGGATGGCTCAGGCCCTTCAAGGCCTGGATGAAGCAGACGCTGGCGATCAGGTACAGCAGCGTGACGACGTTCATGCTCATTGGGCTGCTCCTGCGTCAGCCTTCGGTGCGGCCTTCTTTTCCTTCTTCTTGAACATCTCGAGCATGCGCCGCGTGACGAGGAAGCCGCCGAAGATGTTCACCGCCGCGAGAGCGACCGCGAGCACGCCCATGGTCTTGCCCAGGCCTGTTTCGGTGAGCGCGGCCGCCAGCATGGCGCCCACGATCACGATGGCCGAGATGGCGTTGGTCACGGCCATCAGCGGCGTGTGCAGCGCGGGCGTGACGGTCCACACCACGTGGTAGCCCACGTAGATGGCCAGCACGAAGATGATCAGGTTGATGACGGTATGGGAAACGGGATCCATGGGTTCTTCTCCTCGCGTGTTCGCTTACTTCTTCGTGACCTGGCCGTCCTGCGTGACGCGGCAGGCGGCGACGATGTCGTCCTCGAGGTCGATCTTCAGCGCACCTTCCTTGGTGACGATGAGCTTGAGGAAGTCGAGCACGTTGCGCGCATAGAGCGCCGACGCATCGGCCGCCACCAGCGCCGCGAGGTTGGTCTCGCCCACGATGGTCACGCCGTGCTTGATCACGGTCCTGTCGGCCTCCGACAGCGGGCAGTTGCCGCCCACGCCGTCGGGCCCCTTGCCGGCTGCGATGTCGACGATGACGGAACCCGGCTTCATCGACTTGACCATGTCCTCGGTGATGAGCGTCGGCGCGGCGCGCCCCGGGATGAGTGCAGTGCTGATGACGACATCGGCGAGCGCCACGCGCTTGGCGACTTCGATCTGCTGGCGCGCGAGCCAGCTCGCGGGCATCGGCTTGGCGTAGCCGCCGACGCCGACGGCTGCTTCCTTTTCTTCATCGGTGTCGTAGGAGACTTCGATGAACTTGCCGCCCAGCGATTCGATCTGCTCCTTCACGCTGGGACGCACGTCGGAAGCCTCGATGACGGCACCCAGGCGCTTGGCGGTGGCAATGGCCTGCAGGCCCGCCACGCCGACGCCCAGGATGACCACGCGTGCAGCCTTCACGGTGCCGGCGGCGGTCATCAGCATGGGGAAGAAGCGCTGGTATTTGTCGGCCGCGATCATCACGGCCTTGTAGCCGGCGATGTTGGCCTGCGACGAGAGCACGTCCATGCTTTGGGCGCGGGTGGTGCGCGGGGCGGCTTCGAGCGCGAAGCCGGTGACACCGGCAGAGGCCAGGCGTTGCAGGCCCGCGGCATCGAAGGGATTGAGCATGCCGATGACGACGGCGCCGGACTTCAGCAGCGCGGTCTCCGCATCGGTGGGCGTGCGCACCTTGAGCACCATGTCGGCGGCGAATGCGGCGTTCATGTTGGTGATCTCGGCACCGGCGGCCTGGTAGGCGGCATCGGTGACGCTGGCGGCAACGCCAGCCCCCGACTGCACCCGTACGGTGTGCCCCGAGGCCACCAGTTTCTTCACCGTTTCGGGTGTAACAGCCACGCGGGTTTCGCCAGCCAGTGTCTCGGCAGGCACGCCTATCAGCATAGAGATCTCCTCAGAGCAAGGGGGCAAACGGAACGCGGGCAGAGCTTACAGCAAGATTACAAGCCTTCGTTGTCGCAAAAACGCTCTGTGGTTTTCGCCCCAAAGTGCCGATGAACGTTGTCGCCACCGCTATTCATTCAATAGCGAATTCGGATATTCGATAGCGCGTTCGAGGGAGGCGACACGCGTCCATCCTCGACTGGCCAAGAAAATTAAGGCTGTTTGTCCAGTAAAAAATTGTTAACAGTCATTAATGAGATTCACAATCAAATCTGCCATTTGCATCCAATCGTCACCAAATTTATTAACAATTAATCTGGAAAACGCGATTTGCGTGCATTAGTTGCGGCCTTTGAACTTTACGTTAGTCGCAGATGGATACACTTCGACCCCAAATCGTCAGCTCACCGAGACTGACGAAGGAGGAAGAAGGGGATGGAATGCGAATTGCAGTACTCGACGACGGTGTAGATCAACCCAAGCGGATCAGCCAAACCATGACGGCACTCGAGCACGAGTGCCATTCCTATACGGAAGGAAGGGCGCTGTTGCAGGCGATGCGCCGGCAGACCTTCGACCTGCTGATACTCGACTGGAATCTGCCCGACATGAAGGGCCCCGACGTCGTGAAGTCCATCCGCCGCGAACTCAATAGCCGGCTTCCCATTCTTTTCGTGACCGACAGGCACGACGAGGGAGATTTGGTCGAAGGCCTCAATGCGGGCGCGGACGACTTCATGGTCAAGCCCGCCCGCGCCGGTGAACTCGAAGCTCGCGTGAATGCGCTGCTGCGCCGCTCCTACCCGGCCCAGCACGAGGCCGAGCTGATCTTCGGCCCCTACCACTTCTATCCGCCCTCGCGGCTCCTGAAGGTTCGCGGGGTGCAGGTCGAGTTGAAGAACCGGGAGTACGAACTCGCGCTGTTCCTGTTCCAGAACCTCGGGCGGCTGCTCTCGCGCGAACACCTGCACGAGGCCGTCTGGGGCCTTGGCGTCGAGGCGCTGTCGCGATCGCTCGACACCCACATCTCGCGCCTGCGGACCAAGCTCGACCTGCGCCCCGCGAATGGTTTCCTGCTGCTGGCCATCTACGGCCTGGGGTACAGGCTGGAAACGATCGAGGCCGATGCGCTGTCGGGGACCGGCGTGCGCTGAGCCGGGAATCTCCGGCACGCTAAAGTCTCGAACGGTTTCCACCGTTGCGCCCCCAGCCTTGCAGGATTGGCTGTGAGCCCCCAGAAAGATTGAGACGAATGAACCCGATGATCCGATTGCTGCTCGCAGCCACGTTGCTCTGGAGCTGGTTCGGCCCGGCCGCCGCACAAGAGGTCGAAGCCAGCGACATGGTGCGAGGCGGCATGCAGGTGATCCAGATGATCGACCAGGGCAAGGCCGGCGAACTGTGGGACGGCGCCACCCCCGCCGCCCGCAAGCGCGTGACGCGCAACGATTTCACCACCCAGATCGCCAGGAGTCGCGCCCCGATCGGCGCACCGCAGATGCGCATCTGGGTGTCGGTCAACCGCCAGATCGTGGCCGACGCCGACGGCGATACGGCCGGCCAGTACGTCAGCGTCGAATACGAGACCCGCTTCGCGAACAAGCCCGACGGCACCTTGCGCGAACTCGTGAGCTTTCACCTCGACAGCGATCGTGTCTGGCGCTTCAGCGGCTACGCGCTGAAATAAGAAGGCCGAAAACATGGCAGCAGGCCCGCGCTGGAAACCCAACGTCACCGTGGCCGCGGTGATCGAGCGCGACGGGCGCTTCCTGCTGGTCGAGGAGCAGACTGCCGATGGCCTGCGGCTCAACACGCCCGCGGGGCACCTCGACCCCGGCGAATCCCCGGCCGAGGGCTGCGTGCGCGAAACCCTCGAGGAAACCGCCCATCATTTCACGCCAACGGCGCTCATCGGCGTCTACATGGCGCGCTCCCGGCCGCTGGCCGAACGGGGCGAAGACACCACCTACATGCGCTTCGCCTTCGCGGGCACGCTGGGCGCGTTCGAAGAAGGCCGCCCGCTCGATGAAGGCATCGTGCGCACCGTCTGGATGACGGCGGATGAAATCCGCGCCAGCGTGGCGCGGCACCGCAGCCCGCTGCTGCTGCAGTGCATCGAAGACCATCTGGCGGGCAAGCGCCACCCGCTGGACGTGGTCCACGTCGACGAATCGGTGCGCTCGGCGCCCTGAGTCAGACGATGACGCCGCCGCCAAGGCAGCGTTCACCGTCGTAGAGCACGGCCGACTGCCCAGGCGTGACGGCCCATTGCGGCTCACCGAAGCGCAAGGCGAAGGCGGCGCCGGAGTCTTCCCCGGCATCCATTTCGCAGGCCGCATCGGCCTGCCGGTAGCGCGCCTTCGAGCCGTAGCTGCCCGGCGCCGGCGGCTCGCCGGAGACCCAGCTCGCATCGTCCGCCTTCAGCGCCGACGACAGCAGCCACGGATGGTCGTGCCCCTGCACCACCCACAGCGTGTTCTTCTCGACGTCCTTGCGCGCCACGAACCACGGCGAATGGTCGCCCGAGCCGCGCTGTGCGCCCCTCTCCTTCACGCCGCCGATGCCCAGCCCCTGCCGCTGCCCCAGCGTGTAGAAGCTCAGCCCCTGGTGCTCGCCCAGCTTGCGGCCGCGGTCGTCCTTGATGGGGCCGGGCTCCTTGGAGATGTAGCGGTTGAGGAACTCGCGGAACGGCCGTTCGCCGATGAAGCAGATGCCGGTCGAGTCCTTCTTCTTCGCGTTGGGCAGGCCGATCTCTTCCGCGATGCGGCGCACCTCGGTCTTGTGCAGTTCGCCGACCGGGAACAGCGTCTTCGACAGCTGCGCCTGGTTCAGGCGGTGCAGGAAGTAGCTCTGGTCCTTCGACGGATCGAGCCCCTTGAGCAGTTCGTGCTTGCCGGTGCCCTCGTTCAGGCGCACGCGCGCATAGTGCCCGGTCGCGATCTTCTCGGCACCGAGCCGCATGGCATGGTCGAGGAAGGCCTTGAACTTGATCTCGGCGTTGCACAGCACGTCGGGGTTCGGCGTGCGGCCGGCCTTGTATTCGCGCAGGAACTCGGCGAACACGCGGTCCTTGTAGTCGGCCGCGAAGTTGACGTGCTCGATCTCGATGCCCAGCACGTCGGCCACGCTGGCGGCGTCCACGAAGTCGATGTTCGACGAGCAGTATTCGCTGTCGTCGTCGTCTTCCCAGTTCTTCATGAAGATGCCGACCACCTCGTGCCCCTGCTGCTTGAGCAGGTGCGCCGTCACCGCGGAGTCCACTCCGCCACTCAGTCCCACAACGATCCGATGCTTTGCCATAAGCCCCCTATTGTCCCAGCCCCGTCGAAGGGGCTTCCGGCGTGTGGGAAATCGGGAAAACCCGTGTCGCCGGTTTGTCAGCGCACGGGCCATCGACGGGAGGGCCGGCGCTAAAGTGATTCCGGACGAAGGCGGCAGCAAGACCCGCCACGCCATTCACGAGACCACCGCAAGCGGAGACAAGACGCATGGCCACACCTTCCACCGCCTCGAATTCCGGCGACACCCTCCCCTGGACACGCGCCTACCCCGCGGGCATGCGCTGGGACGCCGAGCTGCCCGTGAAGCCGGTGCAGCAGATGCTCGACGAGGCCGTCGAGCGCTGGCCCGAGCGCTCCGCCGTCGAGTTCATGGGCCAGGTCATCACCTACCGCGAACTCGGCGCCGCCGTCGAGCGCGCGGCCAAGGGCCTGCAGGACCTGGGCGTGAAGCCCGGCGTGCACGTTGGCCTCTACCTGCCGAACACGCCGCACTACCCGATCGCCTTCATCGCCGTGCTGAAAGCCGGCGGCACGGTGGTGAACTATTCGCCGCTCGACGCCGAGCGCGTGCTGGCCCACAAGATCGAGGACAGCCGCACCGACATCCTCATCACGCTCGACCTCGTCAACCTCTACCCGCAGATGGCGCGCCTGCTCGACAACTCCCGCCTGAAGACGCTGGTGGTCGGCAGCCTCGGCGACTACGGCGCCATGGGCGACAAGGTGCAGGCCCAGCTGCAGGGCGCCGGCCAGATCGCCCCCGTGCCCGTGGACGACCGGCACGTGCGCTTCACCGACCTGCTCAGGAGCGAAGGCGCCCACAAGACCTATCCGCTGGGCGACCTCGCCGAAGAGATCGTGGTGCTCCAGTACACCGGCGGCACCACCGGCCTGCCCAAGGGCGCGATGCTCACGCACGCCAATCTCACGTCGGCCTCGGCGCAGTACTACGAATCGACCAAGGGCGATCCGCCCATCCTGGCCGAGGGCACCGAGCGCTTCCTGGTGGTGCTGCCGCTCTTCCACATCTTCGCGCTCAGCGCCGCGATGCTGCTCGGCGTGCGCCTGGGCGCGGCGCTGGTGCTGCACACGCGCTTCGACGTCGACGCGGTGATGGACGAGCTCGCCGCCAGCCGGATCAGCGTGTTCCCCGGCGTGCCGACGATGTACACCGCCATCCTCTCGCACCCCAAGGCGAAGGAGATGGACCTGCGCTCGCTCAAGTTCTGCGGCTCCGGCGGCGCGCCGCTGCCGGTGGAAGTGGAGCAGCGCTTCTTCGAGCTCACCGGCTGCCACCTCAACGAGGGCTGGGGCATGACCGAGACCTCGCCCGTGGGCACCTTCACGCCCGCACGCGGCCTGCGCAAGGCAGGCTCGTGCGGCATGCCGCTGCCGCAGGTGCGCATCAAGCTCGTGAGCCTGGACGATCCCTCGAAGGACGTCACCACCTTCGGCGAGGCTGGCGAGCTCTGCATCAAGGGCCCGAACGTGATGAAGGGCTACTGGAACAACCCCAAGGCCACGGCCGAGTCGATGACGGCCGACGGCTACTTCCGCAGCGGCGACGTGGCGAAGATGGATTCCGACGGCTACCTCTACATCGTCGACCGCACCAAGGACATGCTGCTTTGCGGCGGCTACAACGTCTATCCGCGCGTGCTGGAAGAGGCGGTGTACGAGCATCCCTCGGTGGCCGAGGTCTGCGTGATCGGCATCCCCGACGAGTACCGCGGCCAGTCGCCCAAGGCCTTCGTGAAGCTGAAGGAAGGCGCGCCCGAATTGACGCTCGACGAGCTCAAGTCATTCCTGAAGAACCGCCTCGGCAAGCACGAGATGATCGGCGCGCTGGAGATCCGCGCCGAGCTGCCCAAGACACCCGTGGGCAAGCTCTCGAAGAAGGATCTCGTCGACGAGGAAGCCCGCAAGCGGGCGGCGTGAGCCAGGCTACTGCTTCTTCTGCTGGCCGAACGCCTCGGCCAGCAGCTCGTAGGAGCGCAGCCGGGCGACATGGTCGAACACCTGTGAGGTGATCATGAGTTCGTCGGCGCCGGTGCGTGCGACGAAAGCTTCCACGCCCTTCTTCACCGTCTCGACCGAGCCGACCGCCGAGCACGACAGCACCGAGTCGAGCAGCGCGTTCTCCGCCGGCCCGACCTTCTGGCGGTAGTTTTCCACCGGCGGCGGCAGGCGCCCCGGCCGGCCGCTGCGCAGGTTCACGAAAGCCTGCTGCCACGAGGTGGCGCGGAACTCGGCTTCGGCATCGGTGTCGGCCGCGAACACGTTGAAGCCCAGCATCACGTACGGCTTCTGCAGCTGCGCCGAGGGTTTGAAGGTCTCGCGATAGATCTGGATGGCCTGCATGATCTGCTGCGGCGCGAAGTGCGAGGCAAAGGCGTAGGGCAGGCCCAGGTGCGCCGCGAGCTGCGCGCCGAAGGTGCTCGAACCGAGGATCCACACCGGCACCTCGAGCCCCGCGCCGGGCACGGCACGCACCGGCTGCTGCGGCGTCTTCGACATGAAGTCCATCAGCTCGATCACGTCCTGCGGAAACTGGTCCGCGTCCGATTCGAGGTTGCGCCGCAAGGCCCGCGCGGTGCGCTGGTCGGAGCCCGGTGCGCGCCCGAGGCCGAGGTCGATGCGCCCCGGGTACAGCGACTCCAGCGTGCCGAACTGCTCGGCGATCACAAGCGGCGAATGGTTCGGCAGCATCACGCCGCCGGCGCCGATGCGGATGGTCGACGTGCCCGCCCCCACATACGACAGCAGCACCGCAGTGGCCGCGCTCGCGATGCCCGGCATGCCGTGGTGCTCGGCCAGCCAGTAGCGCGTGTAGCCCAGCTTCTCGCCATGCTGCGCCAGCGAGAGCGAGTTGCGGAACGACTGCGCGGCGTCGCTGCCTTCGGTGATCGGGGAAAGGTCGAGGATCGATAACGGAATCATGGCGCGATCATGGCGCGAACCGCCGAAGCCGTCGCGCGAGGGGCTATTCGGTTGGGTATGGCGTCATCACGCTCACGCGCCGGGGCTCCGCTTGCGCCATCGGCCGAGGTCGGCTTCGATGCGCTCGTCGACGTTGCCGCTCCAATGCGCGCCAAAGCCGGCCGCGCGCAGCAACTCCACGATGCGGTGGCCCACCACCACGGTGTTGGCTTCGCGCTGTTCGATCTCGGGGATCATGCCGCCGCTGAAGGCCAGGCGCAGGCGGCCGGTGCGCACCGCGGTGTCGAGGTCCTGCGAGTGATAGAAGCAGCAGCCGCGAACGCCCGAGGCCAGCCGCCCCGCGGCGCGCCACTGCTCGCGCACGTCGTCGTGGCCGTCGGCCAGCGTGTTGCCCGCGCGATGCAGCGCAATGATCTTCTCGCCGCGCAGCTGCGCGAAGACCGCTTCGAGCCGGTCGTATTCGGTCTGCGCAGGCCACCCGGATTCAGCCGCGCGCTTGGCGGCGCAGGCGCGTGCGGCCTCGGCCTTCACCCAGGCACGGTCCTCGGCGGAGAGCTCATCCGGATCGAGGTACTCGTCGGTGATCATCCATTCGACGTCGGCATCGGGATGGAAGCCGCTCCACACAAGATCGTGGATGCGTCCGCGTGTGTCTTCGGGATCGAGAGTGAGGGCCATGCGTGTTGGGTTGCCGCATCGGCGGCGACGAATCGTGCTTTCTTGTTTGTCTGCTGGCGGGAGCGGTTTATTTTCGCCCACCGCACCAGAGCGGCGCAGTAATGCGAAAGCATGAGCCCCTGCGGCCACCCCTTCCGCGCCGCGCCATCATGAAGGATGCGCCAGGACAAGGCAATGCAACGCGGCCCCCTGCGGCTGGCTATGCTCGGCGGCTCTTCATGCCGCAGCGCCATCCTTCCATCGACCTGATCGCCCACCCTCGCGTGGCCGGGCTGCCGCCTTTCGACGAACACGTGCCCACCGAATGGTGCTCCGACGCGCCGCAGGCCACCGAGCGCATGCAGAAGCCGTTCTCCGACTGGATCGCATGGCTGGTCGCGCTGGCGGTGCTGGCCTTCATGGCCGCGTTCGGCTTCCAGGCCATCACGTGGTCGCTGCGCGGCGGCTGGCAGTGGCTCTGGCTGCTGGTGGGGCTGCCGTTCTCCGGCATCTTCTCGGTGTCGACGGTAATGTTCCTCGTGACCACGCTGCGCGAGCGCCGCCGCGTGCGCGTGGCACTCGAAAACATGTCGCTCGAACGCGGCGAAGGCTTCCGCGCGGACATGCCGCTGGACCAGCGCCTGCGCGCGACAGTGCCGCCCGCGCGGGACGGCGAACGCACCGCGGCGCCGGAGCGCATCGGCGTGCGCCTGATGCAGCGCGCGATCCGCCACGACCCCGACGGCCACGCCGTGCTGGTCGACGAGTGCCGCGACGAAACGGTGGCGCATTGCGAAGCCACCGACGATGCGCGCGGCAGCCGGCGGGTCTATGCGTGGACGCTGCGCGCGGGCCCAGCGCACGAAGGCGCGACGCAATGGTTCATCACGCTGCACGACGCGGCGCTGCCCGGCGGCCCGCCCTTCCTCGTGGCGGCGCTGCGGGAACTGCCTTCGGGCTGAGCCGGCCAAAAAAAACCGGGCCATGCAAACGCATGGCCCGGTTTCTGTCTTTCGCCAGGCGGGAGGCTGCCGCGGCGGATTACAGCGGCAGGCTGTCGCCGCGGGCTGCAGCGCGGGCGGCAGCACGCACCGCGGCGCGGTCCACCGTGCTGGCCAAGACCGGTGCCGCAACGGCGGAAGCGCCTTCGGCATACGGATCGGCGCTGTGCGCAGCGGCCACGGCATCGGCGCGAACGGCGGCGCGGCTGACGGTCGAGACGATCGCGCGGGCCGGGCCGGCATCGGCGCCGGTGGCGTAGGGGTTGGCGCTGTGGGCAGCAACCACGGCCTGGCCGGCGACGTCGGCGCGGCTGGCGGCCGAGGTCAGCTGGTGCACGCCTTCGTACGATTCAGCGTGAGCGGCGCCGGCAGCGGCCAGCAGGGCGATGGAGATAGCGGAGAGGAGCTTCGAGGCGGTCATTTGGATGTCCTTCAATTCGTTTCAGTTCTTTTGCACTTGGATGATTTCGAACCGGTCTTGGGTGGGTCACCGCCCCGTCGGGGGGCGGCCACCTCGCTCGGGGCCCTGTTCACCCAGATCGGCTTGGGGCCGGTCTGTGAGATGAATTGTGCGCCGTTATCTAAGTAAAAACCCTTAGCAAACAGAACCACGGCGTTCACACGTTGGAAACAATCACCCGTTTCCGGAGGAGATCGCGGCTTGCCGTAGAGTCTTTGCATGCGCGAGCCCGCCTCCCCTCTTCCACCCCTGTCGGCCTGGGGCACTGCGGACACCGTCTTCGACGGGCTGGCAGGCGCGTGGGACCTGGAGCGGACCATCGAGGACCAGGCCTCCATGAGCGGCGTCGCGGTGTTCACGCCGCTCGAGGCTGGAATGCTGAAGTACCGCGAAGAGGGCCGGATCCGGCTGGCCGACGGCAAGGAGTTCGACGGGCATCGCGAATACTTCTTCGAGCGCACTCCCGGTGGCTTCGCGGTGCACTTTGCCGAGAGCCCGACGCGCCTGTTCCATGCCATCGGCATCGTGCGCGACGGCGATGTGCTCGCGGGGTCGGCCACTCACCTGTGCACGCCCGACACCTACGACAGCGGCTATCGCTTTCTGCCGGACGGCTCCTTCACGATCCGCCACGCGGTGCGCGGCCCGCGCAAGGACTACCTCTCGGCCACCGTCTTCACACGGCGCGGCGGCTAGATCGACCGGTCAGTCGCGGTCGAGGCGCCAGCCCGGCATGCCGCGCATCACGGTCTGCACGAGCATCGCGCAGAGGCCGCACTTGATCAGGTCGCCGGGAATGAAGACCAGCATGGCCAGCGCCGCTTTCGGCAGCGGCATGTGGGCCACCCACGACAGCCCGACGATGCCGAAGGCATAGATCACGAAGATGCCGCCGACCACCGACGACAGGAAGGCCGCCGCCAGCAGGGGCAGGCCCGTGGCGCCAGCCATGCGGCGCACCGCCAGGCGCATCAGCAGGCCGCAGGCGAAGGCGCCGAACATCCAGCCGAACAGGAAGCCCGACGTCGGCCCCACGAACACGCTCAGGCCGCCTCGGCCGCCGGGCAGCAACGGCAGGCCCAGCGCCACCGTGAGCAGGAACAGCGCGATGGCCAGGAAGCCGCGGCGCGGCCCCAGCAGGCAGCCCGCCAGCATCACGCCCAGCGACTGCAGCGTGATCGGCACGCCGAACGGCGGGTCGATCTTCGGGATCAGGCCGAACACCGCCATCAGCGCCGCGAACAGAGCGATGTAGGAGAGCGAGCGGGACGAAGTGAGGGAGCCTGTGGTGGTGGTCATGGCGATCGCTTTCGAGGAATAGGACTGGAGTTCAGCGCCCGAGCCGCGCGGCCAGCGCATCGGCCACGCGCTCCGCCGTCTGCAGCGTGCGGATGGTCAGCGGTGCCAGCAGCCGCAGGCCGCCGCCATGGCCTGCGCGCGCGCGGTAGGCGTCGTCGAGGCGCTGCCACTGCACGTAGAAATTCTCGGCGAAGCGCAGCATCAGGCCAAGCCCGAGCGCGATCCGCTCGGTCGGCACACCGAAGCGCTGCAGCGGGTGCAGCACGGCCTCGAGTACCGCCAGCAGGTCTTCGAAGCGCGTGGTCAGGGTGAGCATCAGCGCGAGCGTGGCCGCGCTGGCAAGGCGCAGCGCGCTGGCCACGCCGAGCGGGGTCGTGCCCATCGCCCAGTGGAAGCCGACGATCATCCCGCCCGCGATCGCCACGCCGAGCAGCATGCGCGCGCGGCGCCATGCGGGCGGCCCGAGCAAAGCGAAGATCAGCAGCACCACCGCACAGGCGATGGCCAGGTGCACCGGCCGTTCGACCAGCACCAGCAGCGTGCCGCACACCGACAGCAGCGCGAGCTTGACCCACGCGGCGATCGCATGCATCCACGTCGGCTGCTCCGAGTAGAGGCTACGCACGGCGGCCCCGCTCCGATGCGGCGCGCTCGCGCACGTTCTCGGCGTAGGCCTCGCACACCTCGCGGCCCGGCCCGTCGGCGCGCACCCTGCCCTGTTCGAGCCACAGCACGCGCTCGAAGTCGTAGACGTGTTCGAGCAGGTGCGTGGACACGAGGATCTGGTGATCGCTGGCGTCGAGCTGCGCGGCCAGCCGCGCCTGGCTCAGCAGGTCGAGGCTGGCGAAGGGCTCGTCGAGCAGCAGCGTGGCGGGCTCGCTGATCTGCAAGGCCAGCAGGCAAACCTGCTGGCGCTGGCCCTGGCTCAGCTCGCCCACCGCGCGAGCGGCCCAGGCCTCGAGCCCGCGCCGAGCGAGGAAGTCGCGTGCCTGCTGCCGCGCCGCCTGCCGCGTTTCGCCGCGCGCGGTGAGGCTGAAGGCCAGTTCCTCGGCCACGGTCGGAAAGATGATCTGGTCGTCGGGGTTCTGGAACATCAGCCCCACGTGCTTCGACAGCTGCCTGCGGTCGGCCTGCGTGTCGCAGCCATGCACCACCACCCGGCCCTGCTGCGGCTGGTCGAGCCCGCTGATCAGGCGGAACAGGCTGCTCTTGCCCGCCCCGTTGTCGCCGATCAGGCCGATGCGCGCCTCCTGCAGGTGGAGCGTCAGCCCCTCGAAGACATGCTGGCTGCCGCGCACCAGCGTCACCGCTTCGAGGCGGATGCTGTGCGGGGAATCGGGTTCGGGCGGGGTCGGCTGCGGCAAGGGGCGCCCACTGTACCCGAACGCACCCTTGCGGCGCGGAGCTCAGGGCGTGGCGGCGAAGAGCCCGTTGATCTCACCGACCGACAGCATGCCCTCGCCCATCGCGCCGAAGCGGCCATGCTGGAAGGCCTCCCTGGCGATGCGGCCGACCAGCCCCAGCGCCGACTGCAGCGGGCCGCAACCGAGGCTGATGCGCCGCGCGCCGGCACGCGCAAAGCCCTCGGCCGGCGGTGCACCGGCATAGCCCGCATACACGTTCACGGGCAGGCTCACCGCACCGGCCATGCCGGTGATTTCTTCGAGGCTGGACATGCCGGGCACGAAGATGCCGTCGGCGCCCGCCGCCGCGTAGAGCCGAGCGCGGCGCTTCGCCTCCTCGAAGCGCACCGCCGGGTCGTCCCAAGGCACGAAGTAGACGTCGGTGCGCGCGTTGATGAAAAAGCGCGCGTCCAGCTTGCGGATGGCGGCGATGCGCTCGCACAGCACCTCCGGTGACGCCAGCTCGCGCGTGCCCGGCCGCGTGCCGTCCTCGATATTGATACCGGCCGCACCCATGTCGATCAGCTCGCCCGCCACGTCGCACACCGCCTGCGCGCTGTCGCCGAAGCCGCTTTCGATGTCGACGCTCACCGGCACGCTCGCCACGCGGCAGATGCGCGCACAGGCCGCGAGCAACTCGCTCGCCGGCATGCGCTCGCCGTCCGCGTAGCCGAGCGACCAGGCCATGCCCGCGCTGGTGGTGCCGAGGGCCGTGGCCCCGGCGCGCTCGACGATGCGCGCGCTGGCGGCGTCCCAGGCGTTCACCAGCACCAATGGGTCGGGCCCGGCGTGCAGGCGATGAAAGATGCCGGCTTGCTGCCGTGACGATTCGGCGGAATGCATGTGTGAGGGCCCGAGGGCGTTGTGGAATGACTGCAGCGTAAGGGTGTCCCGCATCCAGGACTTGGAAAAACTTGCTCCTGCCGCGCTCTGCGCCGCTCAGGAAGCCATCAGCGCCACCACCGGATAGCGCCGCCACCCGGGCTCCGCATGGCGCTGTCCATGGGCGAAGAGAAAACCCAGTACCGCTTGCGGATCGGACAGCTTGTCGGGGTGATCGACCTTCCATTGCTCGAACTGCCGCTTCAGCGCGGGTTCTTCCTCCAGCATCCGAAGCGCGGTGTCCTCGAAGACGTAGGCCGAGAAGTTCTCCTTCTTCTCCAGCACGCTGTTGAAGAAGCCCCAGCGGAAGAAGCTGTCGTGGGCTTCGGGCTCCAGCGTCTCGACCACGTAGCGGGCATTGGCCTGGTCCAGCGGCACCCACACGTCGCCCGCATGCGCCTGGAAGGGCTCGGTGTGCGCAGCGAGCACCACCTCGTCATGGAACATGTGCCCTTCGTAGGCGTTCGCGCGGGAGACCACGCTCCGGATGCGATACACGCGCGCCGCATCGAACAGCCGGTCCGCTTCGAGACGTTGCAACTCGACGCCATTCCACGCCAGCCGCTCGATCACTTCGCGCCAGGCCCGGGGCACGAGATAGGCCTTGGGCGCGGCGACGGACGCGACTTCGACGCAGCGGTCGAAGTGCACGATGTCCTTCTCCCAAGGCTGGCCGCGGTCGTAGGCCAGGCGCTCATAAGTACCCAGCCGGCTGGGCGTGCGAACCGCGCGATAGCCCTTGAAGCGCAGGCTCGCCGGCCGGCTGCGGTCGTTGCGCCATGCCAGCGACCAGCGCGCCTGTTGCGCCGTGGCGGCCCGGGCCTCGCGGCGCAGTTCCTGAATGCGCGCCGCATGCCCCACGGTGAACTCCAGCACCACCTCGACCAACGTCCGCATGGCAGCCACGCGGTCGGCAAAGGGCTTGAGCATGTGGGTCTCGGGCATGAAGCCGATGGTGTGGTGCAGCGCGGCATAGCCGGTGGAAAAGCGCGGCAGGTCGAGGAAATCCTCGATGCCGTCGTCCGGCGTCTCGGCCAGCAGGTTCACGTATGGGCAGGTTGGCCAGCCGCGCCGGTCCATGCCGGCGTAGATCGCCGGCAGCATGCTCTCGCGCAGGAACTGTCCCAGCCCGCCGCCCAGCTTGTCGGGCTGGGTCGGGATCAGCGTCATGGTGTAGCTGTAGTCTGCGCCGTTGGAGGTGTGGGTGTCGACCATCACGTCCGGGTCCCACGCGGTGAAGAACTTGTTGAACACCTGCGCGGCGAGGCTGTCGCACTTGATGAAGTCGCGGTTCAGGTCGAGGTGCCGGCCGTTGCCGCGGAAACCGAACGACTCGGGGCCGAGCTGGTTCACGCGCGAGGTGTCCTGGCGGTTGATGCAGCCGTCCACGTTGTAGACCGGAATGAACAGGAACACGGTGCCGCCCAGCGCCGCGAGCTGCTCGGGCCGGGTGCAGAAATCGCGCACCAGCGCCATGCAGGCGTCGATGCCCTCGGGCTCGCCGGGGTGGATGCCGTTGTTGTTGAAGAACACCGGGCGGCCCTGCTGCTTGAGCGTCTCGCGGTCGAACACGCCGTCCGCAGTGACCACGCCGGCGTGAAGGGGAACGCCGGTGTCCGACACGCCGATCTCGCCCCAGTGCAGCACGCCGGGAAAGTGGTCGGCCAGCCGCTGGTAGAAGGCCACGCATTCGGCCCAGGTGGTGGTCTGGTTGCCGTTGCCTGCCTCGAACGGCGTGGAGTACGGTGTGGCTCGTGAAGAGGTCATGGGAAGAAGGCTACAGTAGTCGCCCCAATCCGGTCGTCCAGCCCTTCTTTCTGCAAAAGAGCCAGACAAGGCCGCAACACACATTCGAGGAATCAGACATGGGCGCCCAATGGAAAGCAAAACACAAGGACCTGGCGGCCAATGCCAAGGGCCGGCTCTTCGGCAAGCTCGCCAAGGAAATCATGATCGCCGCGCGCGCGGGCGCCGACCCGGCCTCCAACTCGCGCCTGCGGCTGGTCGTGGAGCAGGCCCGCAAGGTCTCGATGCCCAAGGAAACGCTCGACCGCGCCATCAAGAAGGGCGCGGGACTCACGGGCGAGGCGGTGCATTTCGAGCACGTGATCTACGAAGGCTTCGCGCCGCACCGCGTGCCGGTGATGGTCGAGTGCCTGACCGACAACGTGAACCGCACCGCGCCTGAAATGCGCGTGCTGTTCCGCAAGGGCCAGCTGGGCACCTCGGGCTCGGTGTCGTGGGACTTCGACCACGTCGGCATGATCGAAGCCGAACCCGCCAGGCCCGACGCCGACCCCGAAGTGGCCGCCATCGAAGCCGGCGCGCAAGACTTCGAGCCGGCCGGCGAAGGCCATGCGGCGGTCTTCCTGACCGACCCCACCGACCTCGACCTCGTGAGCCGCGCATTGCCGGCCCAGGGCTTCACCGTGCTGTCGGCCAAGCTGGGCTACAAGCCGAAGAACCCGGTCGATCCGGCGAGCCTGAGCGCGGAAGACCTGGAAGAAGTCGAAACCTTTCTGGCGGCCATCGACGCGAACGACGACGTGCAGAACGTGTTCGTGGGCCTGGCGGGTTGAGCTCCCGGCCGCGCATGCTCGCCGGCAGATGCCTGTGCGGCGCGGTCCACTACTCGGTGGCGGATGAGTTTGCCTACGCGCTGAACTGCCATTGCTCCGACTGCCGGCGCGCGACGGGCTCGGCCTTCAAGCCCTTCGCGGGCATCGAGCGCGGCAAGTTCGCCATCACGCAGGGCGAGAACAGCATCACGGTCTACGGCAAGCCTGACGCGGGCGACCTGCACTGCGCCAAGTGCGGCTCGCTGCTGTGCTCGGTCGTGCGAGGCGGGCAGTTCGTGCACGTCACGCTGGGCACGCTGGTCGACACGCCCACCGTCCGGCCGAGCGCGCACATCTTCGTCGGCTCGAAGGCTCCGTGGTTCACGATCACGGACGACCTGCCGCAACACAAGGGCCACGCCGGCGGGAACTGAACCGCCCGCGCAAGAAGATGCCGGCCCGGCGCCGACAACGACATCCTGTGCCGTAGCGCGGCCCCAGTTCGGGCCTGCGCAAGCAGGGAGCGCTCCTATGCTCGATGAACTCTCTTTCTTCATCCGTGGAGCTTTCCCATGTCACTGCAAGATTTCAAGGTCCTCACCTTCGATGTCGTCGGCACGCTGATCGACTTCGAGGGCGGCATGCTCGCCTACCTGCGCAGCGCGGCGCCCGATGCCGACGTGAGCGATGACGACTTCCTCGCCGCCTACCGGCGAGCCCGCGCTGATGGCAGCGCCGGCTGGTATCCCGACGACCTCGAGCGCTGCTGGCACGCCATCGCCCCCGCGCTGGGCCTGCCCGACACGGATGCCATTGCGAAGGGCCTGCGCGACTCGGTCGCCCGGTGGCCGGCGTTCCCCGATTCGGTGGAAGCGCTGAAGCGGCTCGGCAAGCGCTTCAAGCTGGTGACGATGACCAACGCGCAGGCCTGGGCGCTGGCGCATTTCGACAAGACCCTGGGCTCGCCCTTCGACATGCTGCTGAGCTGCGACGACGCACTGTGCGAGAAACCCGACGCGCGCTATTTCGCCTACGCCCGCGGCCGCTTCGAAGGCGCTTGGGGGTTCAAGCAGGCGGACAACCTGCACGTGGCGCAAAGCCAGTACCACGACATCGGCATCTCGAAACAGCTCGGCATCGCCACCTGCTGGATCGAGCGCCGCCATGCGCAGAAGGGCTCCGGCGGCACCATCGAGTCGAAGCACACCGTGCCCGACCATCACTTCCACACGCTGGCCGAGCTGGCCGATGCGGTCGAGGCGAGGCGCTGAGCACGGCGGCCATCGCCATCGCAACGCCTTCGTCATGATGACCGCCCAAGGCACCCTGCCTGCCATCGATCCATTCCCATATCGCGATTCGAATATTCACGAGGAGCTTCCATGACCACTGTCTTCCGGCCCAAGTACATCAGCTTCGATTGCTACGGCACTCTCACCAACTTCCAGATGGCACCGATGGCGCGCAGGCTCTTCGCCGACCGCGTCAGTCCGGAAAACATCGAACAGTTCTGCCAGGACTTCGCAGCCTACCGGCTCGACGAGGTGCTGGGCGACTGGCAGCCCTACTACGACGTCGTCTACAACTCGGTCCTGCGCACCTGCAACCGCTGGGGCGTGCCGTTCCGCGAGGCCGACGTCTCGGAAATCTACAACGCCGTGCCCACCTGGGGCCCGCACCCGGACGTGACCGCGGGCCTGGCCAGGATCGCCGACAAGATCCCTCTGGTCATCATCTCGAACGCCATGGACGCGCAGCTCGTGCACAACGTGAAGCTGCTCGGCGTGCCCTTCCACCGGGTCTACACGGCGCAGCAGGCCAAGGCCTACAAGCCCCGCCTGCGCGCCTTCGAATACATGATCGACTCGTTGAACGCGAAGCCGGAAGACTTCCTGCACGTGTCGTCGTCGATGCGCTATGACCACATGTCGGCGCGCGACGTGGGCATCAAGGACAAGGCTTTCGTCAATCGCAAGCACGAACCCGGTGTTCCAGCCTACGGCACGACCGAGATCTCCGACATCGGCGGCCTGCCGGCGCTGGTCGGCCTCTGAGTCTGGCGCGATCGCCGGTCATGCCGGCTATCGCTTCTTTCAAGCCGCCCGTTTCTGCGAAGCCGCCGCAAAGCGCCCGATGGAGAAGCTCTCGATCGGCGTCGACGTGCGGCCGGTGGCGATCAGCTCGGCCATGGTCTCGCCCACGCCGGGGCTGATCGCGAAGCCCTCGCCGCAGAAGCCGAAGGCGTAGTGCAGGCCGGGCACGCGGGCGCTGGGTCCCATCACCGGCTGCCAGTCGGCGATGTAGCCCTCGATGCCGCTCCACACGCGGATCAGCTGCACGTGTTCGAACGCCGGCACCACGCGGCGCAGTTCGCGCATCTGGCGCAGCACGTTGTCGGGCTTGACGTAGGCGCGGATACGGTCGGCGTGCGCCGGCCCCTTGAGGCCGCCGCCGAAGACGATGTTGCCGCGCGAGATCTGGCGGAAATACAGCCCCTCTTGCTCGATCGGCGAGGAGACGCCGATCGACGGACCTACCGCATAGGGCAGCGGCTCGGTCACGCCCATCTGCGGTCCGCGCGCCTCCATCGGCACGGGCTCGCCGAACTGCTCGGCCATGCGGTTCGACCAGGCGCCGCAGGCCACGAGCAGCTGCGGCGCGCGAAAGCGCCGGCCGTCCGCGGTGTGCGCCGCGAAGCCCCCGTCGTCACGCTCGACCTTCATCACCTCGGCATGCTCGACGATGTTCGCGCCCGCGCGCCGCGCCGCCCGCGCGAAGGCCGGTCCGGCCAGGCGCGGGTTGGCATGGCCGTCGTTCGGCGACAGCGAACCGCTCACCACCTCGGGTGCGAAGATGCCCCAGCGCTTGCGCAGCTGCGCGGCACTGAAGAGCTCCAGGTCGAGGCCCAGCGGCTTCACGTCTCTCGCGTGCTGCTCGAGCACCACGGCCTGCTGCTCGGTGTAGCAAACGCGCAGGTGGCCGTAGGGCACGAACTCCAGGTCTTCGCCGAGCAGTTCGTTCACGCGGCCCCAGACGGCGCGCGCGCGGTTGGCCAGCGGCATCTGCGCCAGCACGCGGCCCTGGCGGCGCACGTTGCCGAAGTTGGTGCCGCTGGCCTGCCGGCCCACCAGTTCGCGCTCGAGCAGCGTGACCGACAGGCCGTGCTGGCGGCGCAGGAAGAAGGCGGCGGTGGTGCCCATCAGGCCACCGCCGAGCACCAGCACGTCGGTGTTCGTGGTTTCGCTCATGGACTGACCTCGCGCGTATTCATCATCAATGGCTTGACCGGCGCCTGCGAACGCAGGCGACCCACCAGTTGCACCGGCACGCCGCTGGCCTGCGCCACGATCTCGGCCGACGCATGGCCGCAGAAACGGCCCTGGCAGCGCCCCATGCCGACGCGGCTGAAGGCCTTGGCGCGATTGACTTCGTGGCTGTCCATCTCGTTGACACAGCGGCGCAGTTCGCCCGCCGTCACGGCTTCGCAGCGGCACACGACCGCCTCGTCGGGCAGTGCCGCGGCCTGCGCATGCGGCCACGGAAAGGCGCGCGCGAGACCTTCGCGGAAGCGGTTCATCTGCGCCAGCGTGCGGCGCAGCGCGGCGGACTCCGTGTCGTAGAGCGCGCGGCCCGGCGCGTGGCCGAGGTCGGCCAGCGCCGCGAGCGCGGCCAGCCGGCCGGCGGCCTCGGCGCCGTCGGCACCGAGGATGCGGACGCCGTCACCAGCCAGGTACACGCCGCGCGTGCTGCTGCGGCCGTCGGCATCGATGTGCGGCAGCCACTGCCGGCTCACGGGTTCGAAGTCGAACTCGCAGCGCGCGAGATCGGCCAGCTGCGTCTCTGCGCGCAGGTGCCAGCCGAGGCCGACGGCATCGCACGCGAAGCGCTGCTCGCGCCCCCGGGCATCGCGCACGGCAACGGCCTGCACGCCGAGGCTGTCGTCGCCATCGATGGCGAGCGGCACCACGCCTTGCAGCACCGGCACGCCCGCGCTGCGCAGCCCGCGGATCAGCGCGAGCCCGCGCAGCGCCAGCCGCGGCCGCGCGAGCAGCCCGCGCACGGCACTCCAGGACTTGGCGGCCGGCGCGGTGTCGAGCACCGCCGCCACCTGAGCGCCGGCCTGCACGTACTGCGACGCCACGAGATACAGCAGCGGGCCGCTGCCCATGAAGACCACGCGCGAACCGATGGCGCAGGCCTGCGCCTTCAGCGCGATCTGCGAGGCGCCCAGGCTGTAGCAGCCGGCGCGGTGCCAGCCCGCCACGGGCATCAGGCGGTCGGTCGCGCCGCTGCAGACCAGCAAGGCATCGAACGGCAGCACCTGCGGCTCGCCGGCATGCACGACGTGCAGCGCGCCCTCGCTCACGTTCCAGGCCAGCGTCTCGCCGCGGTAGTCGATGTGGGCGCGCAGCGCGTCGAAGTCGTGGTGCAGCGCCTGTGCCTTCTCGGCTTCGGTGCCGTAGAGCTTGGCGTAGGGCCGCTTGAAGCCTTCGGGCTGGCGGCGGTAGATCTGTCCGCCGTCGCGCCGGCCTTCGTCCACCACCACGGGCCGAACGCCGGCGCGCACCAGCGCCTGAGCGGCGCGCACGCCCGCAGGGCCGATGCCGACCACGACGATGCGCGGCGAAGGCGAAGTTGGCGGCATCGCGCTCACCGCACGGCCGCCGCGGCGCCGCGCGCCAGCAGCTGCTGCAGGTCGGGCGTGGCGGGCCAATGGGCCGCGGGCGGCCGCGTGAGCACCGACATCCCCGCCTCGACGGGCGTCGAGCAGGCGCGCAGCCGCTCGCCCGCCGGCGTCCACACCCAGCAATCCTGGCAGGCGCCCATCAGGCAGAAGCCGGCGCGAGGTCCGTCGCCGAACTCGCTGTCGCGCACGCGCCGTCCATTGCTCAGCAGCGCCACCAGCAGGGTGTCGCCGGCCAGCGCGGTGCGGGCCTCGCCGTCGATGTGCAGCGTCAACGCGGGCCGGTCGGTCTCCGCGAGCCGCACGAAGCGGTTGGGCAAAGCAGAGGGGAGAAGGGTTTCGGGCATGGATGGATGAAAGCGCCGGTCAGCGCTCGTGGGGAAAAAGCCGTTCGATCGGACAGTGCGTCTTGATGAACGGCGACTTGATGACGATGTAGCTGAAGTACTTCGCGATGCCGATGTTGCGTTCGAGCAGCCCCTCGATCACTTCCTGGTAGTGATTCACGCCGCGCGTGAGGAAGCGCAGCAGGTAGTCGTAGCCGCCGCTGACGAGGTGGCATTCGAGCACCTCGTCGACCTCGCGGATCGCGGCCTCGAAGCGCACGAAGTCCTCGCGGTGGTGGTCCGACAGCGTGACCTCGGTGAACACGGTCAGCGTGTCGCCGAGCTTTTCGAGCCGCAGGTGCGCGCCGTAGCCCGCGATGTAGCCAGCCTGCTCCAGCCGCTTCACGCGGATCAGGCAGGGACTGGGCGACAACCCGACCGCATCGGCCAGGTCGACGTTGGTCATGCGCCCGTTCTTCTGCAGCTGGGCCAGGATGCGCAGGTCGAGTCGGTCGATCTTGAAAGCTTCTGACATGGCGGTGCCTGGAGAGAAGGAAAGTCCGATTCTGCGTCGCCGCCGGGTCTTGCGGGGCCTATGTGTACCGGCTTGTTCAGGCCGCCAGCGCGGCGCGGACGTCAGGCGCGTCGAGCACTTCGTCGAGCGTCTTCCTCAGCCGCGCGAACAGTTGCGCGAACTCATCCTCGGTGAACGTAAGCGCGGGCGCGAAGCCGAGGACGTGGTCGCCGAAGGCGCGGAACACCAGGCCATTGCGGTAGGCGGCGGCGAAGATGCGCTCCGGCAGTCCGAGCGATGCGTCGAAACCGCGCTTGCTCGCCTTGTCGCTCACCAGTTCCAGCGCGCCCAGCAGGCCGCGGTGGCGGGCGTCGCCCACCAGCGGATGCGCACGCAGCGCGTCGAGCCCGGCCGCAAAGTGCGCCGCACCACGCTGGCCGTTGGCGAGCACGCCGCCCTCTTCGTAGAGCCGCAGCACCTCGAGCGCGACCGCGGCGCTGACCGGGTGCGCCGAATAGGTCGCGCCGTGCCCGACCAGGGCGCCTTCGGGCACGCCATCGGCGATGCCGGCATAGACCTTCTCCGACATCATCGCGGCGCCCATCGGCACGTAGCCGGCGGTCAGGCCCTTGGCCATGGTCATGAGGTCGGGCTCCACGCCTTCGGCCTCGCACGCGAACATCGGGCCGGTGCGGCCGAAGCCGGTGATGACCTCGTCCACCACGAAGAGGATGTCGAGCTCGCGCGCCGCCTCGCGCATGGCCTTGAGCCAGCCCTTGGGCGGCACGATGACGCCGCCCGAGCCCTGGATCGGCTCGCAGAAGAATGCGGCCACGTTGTCCGCGCCCAGCTCGGCCACCTTGGCGCGCAGGGCCGCGACCGATGCGGCGATCAATGACTGCGCGTCGGCCCCGTCCGGCTGGCGGTACGGATTCGGCGAAGGAATGTAGTGCTGCGTGGGCAGCGGCAGGTCGAAGCCGCGGTGGAAGGCCGGCAGCGCGGTCAGGCCCGCGCCGGTGGACGACGAGCCGTGGTAGCCGCGCTCCAGCGCGATGAAGTGCTTCTTCGACGGCCGGCCGGTCGCGTTGTAGTACTGCACGATGAAGCGCACGGCGGCATCGACCGCCTCGGAACCGCCCAGCGTGAGGTACACGCGGGTCAGCGATGCCGGCGTGATCTGCACCAGCTTTTCGGCAAGGCGGATGGCCGGCTCGCTGCTGAAGTGGAAGTAGCCGGTCGCGTAGGGCAGCCGGCGCATCTGCTCGGCCGCGGCCTGCACCACGCTCTCCTGCCCGTAGCCCACGTTCACGCACCACAGGCCGGCGAAGGCGTCGAGCAGTTCGTGGCCGTTGCTGTCGGTCAGCCAGGCGCCGCGGCCCGAGGCCAGCACGGTGGGGCCGCGCTGCTCATGCACGCGCCAGGGCGAGACGGGGTGGATCAGGTGCGCACGATCGATCGCGTCGAGCGCGGCTTGGTGAGGCAATGCGGAGGGATGCGTCATGGGCTGTGTCCGGAGGAAGCTGGTGGCGAAGGAGGCTTTCGATGCCCTCAGCTTAGGATGCGCGACCCTCGGCTTGGTGCTGCTTTGAGGCCTCTGCACGAAGCACGCTGCCGTTGTGCGTGCCGCGACAGCAGATCGTGCGGCGTGCCTCCGGCAACTCGCGCTCAGTACCCCTTCTGGCGATCGACCAGCCCGATCATGGGCTCGCCCGCGGCGAAGCGCTGCACGTTGTCGAGCACCGCTTCGGCGGCACTGAGCGGCTGCGTCATGCTCGCGATGTGCGGCGTGAGCTGCACATGCGGATGGCGCCAGAAGGCATGCGCCGGCGGCAGCGGTTCGGGGTCGGTCACGTCGAGCACGGCTTCGCCGACCTGGCCACTGGCGAGCGCGGCCAGCAGGTCGGTGTCGACGAGTTGCGGGCCACGGCCCACATGCACCAGGCCGGCACCGGCAGGCAGCATCGAGAACAGCCGCGCGTCGAGGAAGCCGCGCGTCGAATCGGTCAGCGGCAGCAGGCACACGAGGATGTCGGTGCGCGCAAGAAAGGCCGGCAGCTCGTCGGCACCGGCATGGCATTGCACGCCGTCGACCGTGTGCCGCGAGCGGCTCCATCCCGCGCAATCAAAACCCATGCCGACGAGTTGCGCCAGCACGGCCTGCCCGAGCGAGCCGAGCCCGAGCACGCCGACGCGCCGTTCACCCGCGGGCCGTACCGGCAGCGGCTTCCACTGCCCTTCCTGCTGCTGGCGCCTGTATTGCGGCATGTCGCGATGCAGGCCGAGCACCGCATGCGTCACGTACTCGACCATGCCGCCCACGATGCCGGGCTCCACCATGCGCACCACGGGCAGCGCGGGCGGCAGCGCGGCGAAGTCGAACTGGTCGACGCCCGCGCCCGAGGAGAACAGCACGTCGAGATTCGGAAAGCGCTCGGCCAGATCGTCCGGCGGCTCCCAGGCGGCAAGAAAGCGTACCTGCGCGGGATCGCCGATGTCGGGCCAGATGCGGAAGTCGATGTCGGGGGCGCGGCGGCGGAACACTTCGGCCCACAGGCGGCCTCGCACGGGATCGGATTTGTAGAGGAAGGTGGTGGTGGTCATGGGTTTTGTTTGTGGGTGCGTTTTCGGGCGCTGTATTCGGGGTGCGTGCACAGGCCGCCGGGGACATTCGCGGAGCAAGGTACCCCGTCGGCGTGATCGCCCCACCGAAAAGCAAGTCTTCACCCAACAGCCTGAGTAACAACAGCAAAGAGCGAAGGCCCGCCAGCCGGCGTAACCAGCGGCACACCACGCACCATCGTCGTAGGCGCATCAACGCGCAGCAGCCCGATGCTCTCCAGGCACTCGGCCAGCCCGCTGTCGAAGTCGATGTCGATGCGCGTGAAGTGCCCGGCGTTGACGCTGGCGAGATGGGCGATCAGCGCCTTCGCGCCGTCGAGGTCGGGCGCAACCACAGGCCCGATGACATGCCCGCGCCCGAAGCGGCGCAGCATCGCGAAGCCGCGCGCTTCGTTGTCGTGGTCGAGCACCACGCAGGCATCGGCGTTGGCCAGCAGGTCGGCGATCAGCGCATCGCGCGGCATGCCGCGCGCCGCAGCGTCGAGCGCCTGCAGGGTGGCCGCCTCGTTCAGGCCGGCGGGCCGCAGGCGCCAGCCCGGCTGCAGCGCAACCAGCGGCGCCGGCTGCGCGATGCCCTGGTGCTGCCTCAGTTCACCCGTTCGCACGAAGCCCAGCCGCTCGTACAGGCCGCGCCCTTCGGCGGTGGCATGCAGCAGCACCGTATGTTCCTCCAGGCCTTCGAGCATCGCGCTCATCAGCCTGTGCCCGATGCGCCGGCCCTGGCAGGCCGGCGTCACGATCACGAGGCCGATGCTGGCATGGCGCTCGCCCCAGTGCCAGCGCTGTGCGGTGGCGACGATCTCGCCGTCGCGCTCGGCCACGATGCCCTCGGCATGCGCGAACACCTGCGCCCAGTCGGCCAGCCGGTGCGGCCAGCGCAACTGGGCCGACAGCGCATGCGTGGAGGGCAAGTCGGCGGACGTCATCGGTCGGAGCACCACGCCGTCGTCGGGTGCATTCGGGGTCTGATCGGGCATTGAAGGGTCTCTGTAGCGAAGGGGATGTCCCTTGCATCTTGGACGACATCAGCGCCCGATGCCAGACCGAAATCGCCTGCCGGCGCAACTCGCAAGCTTCGCCTGCCAAGGGCCCGGGGTTTGCAATTCGCTGCCGCCACGGGTTCGCTTACGCACACAAATGCCGCGCCGACCTGCCTAGCATCGTCCGTCCATTCTCCGGCGCCATCGTGGCCTCCTTCCATTCTTCCCATGCAAGTCGTCGACCCGCTCAAGATCCGCGTGCCTCCGGGGCAGTTCATCGGCGGACGCCTCGTCCCCGATGCCGGCCTGCGCTTCAAAAGCGTGCCGATCGACTTCGCCGCGACGCACCGAGGTGCATGGCCGCACGCGCCAGGGGCAGACCGCACGGCATGCCGCCGCACCCCCTCCAAACCGCAGCTTTCATGCGCCGGATGCCGTATTTCCCAATACCTGCGGCACGGCTGCGTGCTGCAATCACTTCGTCATGAGCTTGTCGCATTTGTCGTCCAAGGAACTTGAAACCATGAGCCCCCGCCCCAGGCAAATCGCCCTCGATCGCCGCGGCATGCCGGCTCGCTCCTGCGTGGGCCGGATGCCATGAAGCTCGACTCCTACTGGACCGATTCGGCCCCCGCGTTTCTGGCCGCGCCGCAGGAGCTGCCGGCGCAGGTCGATGTCGCGATCGTCGGCGGCGGCTTCACCGGCCTTTCGGCCGCACTGGCAATGGCCAGGCGCGGCGCCCGGGTCGCGGTGCTGGAAGCCGGCCCGCGCGTGGCGGCCGAAGCCTCGGGGCGCAACGGTGGGCATGTCAACAACGGCCTCGCGGTCGACTACGCCGATGTGGCGGCCAAGGTCGGCGTCGAGCGGGCGCGCGGCTGGTACAACGCCTACGACGACGCGGTCGACACCGTGGCGCGGCTGGTGCGCGACGAGGCCATCGACTGCGACTTCATGCGCCACGGCAAGCTCAAGCTCGCCACGCGCACCAACCAGATGGCCGCGCTCGAACGCAGCGTACAACGCCTGATCGACGACGGCGTGGACAACGACGTCGAGATCCTCGACGCACCGCGCGTGCGCGCCGAGGTGCAGAGCGAGCGCTTCCACGGCGGCCTGCTCTACAAGCGCAGTGCCCAGATGCACATGGGCCGCTTCGCGCACGGGCTGGCGGTGGCCGCGCAGCGCAACGGCGCCGCGATCCACACGGACACGGAAGTGCGCCGCATCGAACGCCTGGGCCAGGGCCATGCCCACCGGCTGCACACCGCGCGCGGCGTGGTCACGGCGCAGCAGGTGCTGCTGGCCACGGGCGCGACGCGCCATGGCGGCTACGGCAGCTTCGGCTGGCTGCGCCGGCGCATCGTGCCGATCGGCAGCTTCATCGTGGTCACCGAACCGCTCGGCGCGGAGCGCGCGCAGGCGCTGCTCGCGGCCCGGCGCACCTACACGACCATCGCGAACATCCACCACTACTTCAGGCTCACGGCCGACCACCGGCTGGTGTTCGGCGGGCGCGCGCGCTTCGCGATTTCCAGCCCGCAGTCGGATGCCGCGAGCGGCGACATCCTGCGCGCGGGGCTGGCCGAGACCTTCCCGCAGCTCGGCGCGGTGCGGCTCGACTATTGCTGGGGCGGACTGGTCGACATGACGCAGGACCGCCTGCCACATGCCGGCGAGCGCAACGGCCTCTATTACGCGATGGGCTACAGCGGACACGGCACGCAGATGTCGGTCCACATGGGCGAACGCATGGCCGCCGTGATGAACGGCGACGCGTCCGCCAACCCCTGGCGGGGCCGCGACTGGCCCGCCATTCCCGGCCACTTCGGCCCGCCGTGGTTCCTGCCGGCGGTGGGCTTTTATTACCGGCTCAAGGACAGGCTGGCCTGAGGGCCCGCAGTCCCGCAACACGCGTTCGTTTTTTTCCAACCCACGGCCCCAGGAGCACTTCATCATGAGCGACAGCAGCAACAAGAGTTTCGACAGACTCGTCGGCCCCGGCGAAAGCCTGCGCATGATGGAGTCGCTCAAGCGCGGCGCCACGCGGCGCGACATCCTTTCGATGCTGATGGCCGGCGGCATGCAGGCCACGCTGGCCGGCGGCATCGCGGGCGCGGCGATGTCCGCCCATGCGCAGACGCCCAGGAAGGGCGGCCGCCTCCGGGTGGCCGGCGCCACCGCCGCGGCGACCGACACGCTCGATCCGGCCAAGCAGTCGAACCAGACCGACTACTCGCGCTGCAACATGGTCTACAACGGCCTCACCTCGCTCGACGGCAGCCTCGCGCCGCAGCCCGCGCTGGCCGAATCGTTCACCACCAAGGACGCGAAGACCTGGGTGTTCACGCTGCGCAAGGGCGTGAGCTTCCACGACGGCAAGGCGCTCGCGCCCGCCGACGTCGTGTTCTCGGTCATGCGCCACAAGGACCCCGCCACCGCCTCCAAGGCCAAGGTGCTCGCCGACCAGATCGAGAGCGTCAAGGCCAGCGGCCCGAACGAGGTGACGATGGTGCTCAGCGCGCCGAACGCCGACCTGCCGGTGATCCTGGGCACCTTCCACTTCCAGATCGTCAAGGAAGGCACCACCGACTTCAACGCAGGCATCGGCACCGGCCCGTACAAGCTCAAGGAATTCAAGCCCGGCGTGCGTTCGCTGATGGTGCGCAACGACGCCTACTGGAAACCCGGCAAGCCCTACCTCGACGAGATCGAGTTCGTGGGCATCGGCGACGAGAGCGCGCGCGTCAACGCGCTGCTGTCCGGCGGCATGGACCTCGTGGGCTCGGTCAATCCGCGCTCGGTGGAGCGCGTGAAGGGCACGCCCGGGTTCGGCATCTTCCTCACCCAGTCGGGCCAGTACTCCGACCTCATCATGCGCAAGGACACGGGCCCCGGCGCCAACCCCGACTTCGTGCTCGCGATGAAGTACATGTTCGACCGTGCGCAGATGAAGAAGACCATCGCGCTCGACTACGCCGTGCTCGGCAACGACCAGCCGATCGATCCGACCAACCGCTTCTACTTCGCGGGCCTGCCGCAGCGCCCGTTCGACCTCGACAAGGCCAAGTTCCATCTGCAGAAGTCCGGCGTCACCGGCAAGGTGCCGATGGTGGCTTCGCCGGCGGCACTCTACTCGGTGGAGATGGCGCTGATGCTGCAGCAGACCGCGCAGCGCGCAGGCCTGGAGATCGACATCAAGCGCATGCCGGCCGACGGCTACTGGTCGAACCACTGGCTCAACAGCCCGGTGGGCTTCGGCAACGTCAACCCGCGCCCGAGCGCCGACGTGCTGCTGACGCAGTTCTTCCAGTCGGGTGCGGCCTGGAACGAGTCGCGCTGGAAGAACGAGAAGTTCGACCAGCTGCTGCTGGCCTCGCGCGCCGAGACCGACCTGGCCAAGCGCAAGCAGATGTACGCCGACATGCAGACCATGATCCACCAGGACGCCGGCATCGGCATCCCGCTGTTCCTTGCGAGCATCGACGGCCATAGCTCCAAGCTCAAGGGGCTGTCGCCGATTCCGCTGGGCGGGCTGATGGGCTACAACTTCGCCGAGAACGTGTGGCTGGAAGCCTGATCCGCGCGCCGGAACATTCTTCATGAACCATGTGATCCTCAAGCTCCTCGTCCAGCGCATCGCGCTGGCGCTGCTGTCGCTCCTGGCGGTGTCGGTGATCGTGTTCTCGATCACCGCCGTGCTGCCGGGCGATGCAGCCCAGGAGCAGCTCGGCCAGGAAGCCACGCCCGAGGCGCTGGCCGCGCTGCGCACGCAGATGGGGCTGGACGTGCCGGCGCCGCGGCGCTATGCGCAATGGCTGCTCGGCATGGCCAGGGGCGACCTCGGCCGCTCGGCCACCACGCAGATGCCGGTGTCGGAGCTGGTGGCAAGCCGCCTTCCCAACTCGCTGCTGCTCGCGGCCGTGACGGCCCTGTTCTCGGTTCCGATCGCGCTGGCGCTGGGCATCGCCTCGGCCGTGTGGCGCGGCTCCTGGTTCGACCGCGCGGCTTCCACGTCGGCGGTGGCGGTGGTGTCGGTGCCGGAGTTCCTGGTCGCGACGCTCGCGGTGCTGGTGTTCGCGGTCAAGCTGCGCTGGCTGCCGGCGCTCTCTTTCGTCAACGAAATCGAGTCGGTCGGACAGTTGCTGCGCGCCTTCGCGATGCCGGTGCTGGTGCTGTGCTGCGTGATCGTCGCGCAGATGATGCGCATGACGCGCGCCGCGGTGATCGACCAGCTCGAGGCGCCCTACATCGAGATGGTGCGGCTCAAGGGCGCCTCGCCGATGCGCATGGTGCTGGCGCATGCGCTGCCCAACGCGGTCGGCCCGATCGCGAATGCGGTGGCGCTGAGCCTGTCGTACCTGCTGGGCGGCGTGATCATCGTCGAGACGATCTTCAACTATCCCGGCATCGCCAAGCTGATGGTCGACGGCGTCTCGCAGCGCGACATGCCGCTGGTGCAGACCTGCGCCATGATCTTCTGCGCCGGCTACCTGATCCTCGTGACGGCAGCCGACATCTGCGGCATCGTCGCCAACCCCCGACTGCGCCACCGCTGAGGCGAGCCCCATGGAAACCTCCACCTCCTCATCGGCCCTGGGCGCCCCGGCCACGGCCACCGCCGTCGCAGCGCCGAGCGAGCAACGCGGGCGGCATCCGCTGCGCTGGCTTCGCGGCTTCGGCGTCTCCGGCCTGCTGGGCCTCGCGGTGCTGCTGTTCTGGCTGCTCGCGGCCGCGCTCGGGCCCTGGCTGCTGTCGCACTCCTCGGGCACCATGGGCGGCAACAGCGTCTTCGCGCCCATGAGCGCGGCGCACTGGCTGGGCACCGACTACCTCGGGCGCGACATGCTGGCGCTGATCGTCGAAGGCGCACGCTATACGGTCGGCGTCGCGCTGCTCGCCACGCTGCTGGCCAGCGGCACCGGCACCACGCTGGCGCTGCTGGCCGCGGCCAGCGGACGCTGGACCGACACGCTGCTCAGCCGCTGCCTCGACACGCTGACCGCGATACCGAGCAAGATGTTCGCGCTCATCATGGTGGCGGGCTTCGGCTCCTCGGTGCCGATGCTGGTCGTGACGGCGGCCATCATCTACGTGCCGGGCGCCTATCGCATCGCACGCTCGCTGGCCGTCAACATCAACGCGCTCGACTACGTGACCGTGGCGCGCACGCGCGGCGAGGGCACGCTCTACATCATGCTGCGCGAGATCCTGCCCAACATCCTCGGGCCGATGCTGGCCGACCTCGGCCTGCGCTTCGTCTACACCGTGCTGCTGCTGGCGAGCCTGAGCTTCCTCGGCCTCGGCATCCAGCCGCCGGCGGCCGACTGGGGCTCGCTGGTGCGCGAGAACATCGGCGCACTGGCCATGGGCGGCGCCTCGGTGATCGTGCCGGCGCTGGCCATCGCGAGCCTGACCATCTCGGTCAACCTCGTCATCGACAACCTGCCGGGCCGCGGCGCCCGCGAACGAGGAGCAAGATGAAGCTCACCCCCAGGCTTGCCCACTTCGTGTGGCCTCCCACCCCCTCTCCGGGGGCAACACCAGCGGCCCGGCAAAGCCGGTTCCGCGGTGTTCCCGGCGCAAACGGGAGCCACTGACATGGGCGCAACACTGATCGTCAACGACTTGAGCATCGCGGCCGGCGCGAGCACGCTGGTCGACAACCTGAGCTTCTCCGTGCAGCCCGGCGAGGTGCTGGCGCTGATCGGCGAATCGGGCTCCGGCAAGACCACCACGGCGCTCGCGCTGATGGGCTTTACGCGCCAAGGCTGCCGCATCTCGGCAGGCAGCGTGCGCATCGGCGGCACCGACGTGCTGGCGCTCGATGCACCCCGGCAGCGCGCGCTGCGCGGACGAACGGTCACCTACATCGCGCAGAGCGCGGCGGCCTCCTTCAATCCCTCGCGCACGATCATGGACCAGGTGGTCGAGCCGTGCCGCATCCATGGCCTGTGCACGCGCGCCGAGGCCGAGGCGAAGGCGATCCAGCTGTTCCGCGAGCTCGCGCTGCCCGAGCCGGAGACCATCGGCACGCGCTACCCGCACCAAGTGTCGGGCGGCCAGCTGCAGCGGCTGATGGCGGCCATGGCGCTGATCGCCGACCCCGATCTTGTGATCCTCGACGAGCCGACCACCGCGCTCGACGTGACGACGCAGATCGAGGTGCTGCGCGCCTTCCGCCGTGCGGTGCGCGAGCGCCGCGCGACCGCGGTGTACGTGAGCCACGACCTCGCGGTGGTGGCACAGATAGCCGACCACATCCTGGTGCTGCGCAACGGCCGGATGCAGGAGGTGAATGCCACCGAGCGGATTCTCGCGACGCCGGCCCATGAGTACACGAAGTGCCTGCTGGCCGCCGCCCGCCCGGCGCCGCGCGAATCCGGCGCGACCCCGGGCGGCGCCGAGCTGCTGCTCGAGGTGCGCGAGCTTTCCGCCGGCTATGGCCCTGTTGACGCACAGGGACGGCCGGCCAAGATGATCCTGGAGAACATCGATCTCAAGCTCTACCGGGGCCAGGCCATCGGCGTGATCGGCGAGTCGGGCTCGGGCAAGACCACGCTGGCGCGCGCCGTCGCCGGCCTGCTCAAGCCGTGCCACGGCAGCGTGCTGTTCAACGGCCGCGCACTCAAGCCAACGCTGGCACAGCGCGAGCGGGAAGAGCTGCGCCAGATCCAGATCGTGTTCCAGATGGCCGACACGGCGCTGAACCCGTCGCAGACCATCGAGCGCATCCTGGCGCGGCCGCTGCAGTTCTACAAGGGCCTGCGCGGCGAGCCGCTGCAGCGGCGCATCCGCGAGCTGCTCGACCTGGTGCAGCTGCCGCAGACCGTGGCCGGGCGCCTGCCGGGCGGCCTCTCGGGCGGGCAGAAGCAGCGCGTGAACCTCGCTCGCGCGCTGGCGGCCGACCCGGACCTGATCCTGTGCGACGAAGTCACGTCGGCGCTGGACACCGTGGTCGGCGCGGCGGTGCTCGACCTGATCGCGCAGCTGCGGCGAGAACTCGGCGTGTCGTATCTCTTCATCAGCCACGACCTGCACACCGTGCGCGCCGTGTGCGACGAGATCGTTGTCATGCAGCACGGCCGCAAGCTCGCGCAGGTGGTGCGCGCCGACTATGACCGCGGCCCGCACCACCCCTACTACGAGCTGCTGGCGCGCTCGGTACCCGAGCTGCGCCGCGGCTGGCTCGACGAGATGGACCGCGCGGCCGTCCACGCTTCATGAGAAAGACCGATATGACACCCACCTTCCGCATCGCGCTGATCGCCGGCGACGGCATCGGCAAGGAAGTGATGCCCGAGGGCCTGCGCGTGGTGCAGGCCGCCGCGGAACGCTTCGGCTTCGAGCTCGACTGCCGCACCGTCGACTGGGCCAGCTGCGACTACTACGCGCAGCACGGCCAGATGATGCCGGACGACTGGAAGGAGCAGCTCAAGGGCGTCGACGCGCTGTACTTCGGCGCCGTCGGCTGGCCCGCTACCGTGCCCGACCACGTGTCGCTCTGGGGTTCGCTGCTGAAGTTCCGCCGCGAGTTCGACCAGTACATCAACCTGCGCCCGGTGCGCCTGTTCGAGGGCGTGCCCTGCCCGCTCGCCGGCCGCAAGCCCGGCGACATCGACTACCTCGTGGTGCGCGAGAACACCGAGGGCGAATACACCTCGCTCGGCGGCGTGATGTACGAGGGCACCGAGCGCGAGATCGTGATCCAGGAGTCGGTCTTCTCGCGCCATGGCGCCGACCGCGTGCTGCGCTACGCCTACGAGACCGCGCGGGCACGAAAGCGCAAGCACCTGACGGTGGCCACAAAGAGCAACGGCATCGCGATCAGCATGCCGTGGTGGGACCGGCGCGCCGACGCCGTCGGGCTCGACTACCCCGAGGTGACGGTCGACAAGCAGCACATCGACATCCTGTCGGCGCGCTTCGTGCTGCAGCCCACGCGCTTCGACGTGGTGGTGGCGAGCAACCTGTTCGGCGACATCCTGTCCGACCTCGGGCCCGCGACCACCGGCACCATCGGCCTCGCGCCATCGGCCAACCTCAACCCGGAGCGCAAGTTCCCGTCGCTGTTCGAGCCGGTGCACGGCTCGGCGCCCGACATCCATGGCCAGAACATCGCCAACCCCATCGCGATGATCTGGTCCGGCGCGCTGATGCTGGACTTCCTCACGCAGGGCCAGGGCGCGGGCCGCGCCGCGCACGACGCGATCCTGGGCGCGATCGAGGCGGTGCTGCGCGAGGGGCCGCGCACGCCGGACCTCGGCGGCTCGGCCAGCACCACCGAGGTCGGCATCGCGATCGCCGAGCGCGTAACCGCATCCTGAATGAAGAGAAAGACCCTCCGACCATGACACTCGAACCCGAATACAGGAACCTGATGCCCGGACGCCAGCTCATCGGCGGCGAATGGCGCGAAGCGAGCGATTCGCGCCGCCTCGACGTCAGCGATCCCGCCACCGACTCCGTCTTCGCGAGCGTGCCCGACGGCACGGCCGCCGATGCGCGCACCGCCGTCGATGCCGCGCACGCCGCCTTTCCCGCATGGCGCGCGGTGCCGGCCAAGCAGCGCGCGCAGATCCTCAAGCGCTGGAACGACCTCGTGATCGCGCACCAGGAAGACCTGGGCCGCCTCATCTCGCGCGAGCAGGGCAAGCCGCTGGCCGAGGGCCGCGGCGAAGTCGCCTATGCGGCCAGCTACATCGAATGGTTCGCCGAGGAGGCCACGCGTGCCAACGGCGACATCATCCCGGCGCCCGTGCCGGGCCGGCGCATGTTCGCGCTGAAAGAACCTGTGGGCGTGATCGCGGCGATCACGCCATGGAACTTTCCGGCGGCCATGATCGCGCGCAAGATCGCACCGGCCCTCGCGGCGGGCTGCACGGTGGTGTGCAAGCCGGCGGAAGACACACCGCTGACCTCGCTCGCGCTGGTGGCGCTGGCCGAAGAAGCCGGCGTGCCGCCGGGCGTGCTCAACATCGTGACGGCCTCGCGCGAGCGCACGCCCGAGGTGGTCGATGCCTGGCTCGACGATGCGCGCGTGCGCAAGGTCACGTTCACCGGCTCGACGCCGGTCGGCAAGCACCTCGCAAGGCGTTCGGCCGATACGCTCAAGAAGCTGTCGCTGGAGCTCGGCGGCAATGCACCCTTCATCGTGTTCGACGACGCCGACGTCGATGCCGCCGTGGAGGGCCTGATGGCCGCCAAGTTCCGCAACGGCGGCCAGACCTGCGTGAGCCCGAACCGGGTGTTCGTGCAGGCCCGCGTGCACGACGCGTTCGTCGACAAGCTGGCTGCGCGGGTCGGCGCGCTCGAGGTCGGCCCCGCCACCGAACCCGGCTCGCAGATCGGCCCGATGATCAACGCGCGCGCCGTGGAGAAGATCGAGCGGCACGTGCGCGACGCCGTGGCCAGGGGCGCGCGCATCGTGGTCGGCGGCGAGCGGCTGCGCTCCGCGCGCTGCGACGGCCCCAACTACTACGCGCCCACCGTGCTGGTGAACGCCGACGCGACGATGGCCTGCAGCTGCGAGGAAACCTTCGGGCCCGTGGTGCCGGTCACGCGCTTCGAGAGCGAGGCCGAGGTGATCGCCGCCGCCAACGACACGCCCTTCGGGCTCGCGGCGTACTTCTACTCGCGCGACGTGCGGCGTATCTGGCGCGTGGCCGACGCGCTGGAGTCGGGCATCGTCGGCATCAACGAAGGCGCGCTGGCGGCCGAGGCCGCGCCCTTCGGCGGTGTGAAGGAATCGGGCTACGGCCGCGAAGGCTCGGTGCATGGCCTGGACGACTACATGCACACCAAGTACGTCTGCCAGGGCCAGCTGGCGGGGCTGGTCTAGAAGAAGCCCGCTACGCGGCAGCCAGCGCCGCCACCTCCGCGCTGCCCAGCGCGCCGCCGTAGATCCGGAAATCGTCGATGCGGCCCTTCAGGTACGGGTCGCTGGAATATTGCGAGCGGCCCAGCCAGTTCTGCGTGGTGGCGCCCAGGTCGATGGGCGCAAAGCCCATCTGCGTGTTGGAGCCGGCCTCCACGCCGTCCACGTAGAGGGTCCCGAGCGCGCCGGACACGGTCACCGCGACGTGCACCCACCGCCCGGTGGGGAGCGCCGCCGAACCGTCGATCACCTGCTCGTTGTAGCCATGGACCGTGGAGATCGCGAAACGCGGCGTGCCGCTGTTGCTGCGGGTCGTCAGCATCATGTAGCGGCGCGTGCCCGAGCCGAAGTCGAAGACCCGCGACCAGGTCGCCAGGCTGTCGATGTACAGCCAGGCGCTGATGCTGAAGTCGGCGAGGCCCTTCGCCACGCCCGCCGGCAGCGCGACATGGCCGCCCGTGCCCGTGAGGCCGACGGCGTTGCCCCGGCGTCCGGCGGTCCAGGCCGCGCCGCCCTGCAGCTCGCTGGCGGCGAACCGCCCGGTGGCGTCGGCGGCCTGGGTGCCGGTCGATTCGTCGAACTTGAGCTGCAGCAGCAGTTCGGCCTCGAGTGCTGCCCTTTCCTCGTTGGAGGCGGCACTCTCGCCCGAAGCGCCCACGGCGACGACCACGTAGTACCAGACACCGCCGGCCGCGACGCCGCTGTCGGTGAAAGTCAGCGTGTCGGTGATGCCCGAGGCGATGGCGGTGTAGGGCCCTCCCGAGGTGCTCGCGCGCTTGACGGTGTAGCTCTGCGCGTCGGGGCAGCCCCACCACGACAGCACCACCTGCGTGGCACGCACCCGCGCCGTGAGCCCGCTCGGCTTGCCCTGCGCCGCGAGCGGATCGCGCGTGAAGGTCAGCGTGCCGAAACCCAGCTGGTCGCCGTTGCCGCCGTCCGACTCGGGCCGCATCTGCAGGGCCTGCAGCGCGGTGTAGGGCGCGGCGACGCCGAGGCGGTTCGCATAGTGGTTGTAGACGCTTTCCCAGATGCCGCGCCGGTGCCCCTGGCCCGCCGTCGACAGCACCGACTGCGTGCCCTGCCTGTTGATGTTGGTGAGGAAAGGCACTGTGTAGAAATTGCCGGCGCCGTCGGTCAGGTTGGACTTGGCGACGTACTCGGCGCCCGCGAGGAAGCGGTTGTTCTCGTAGCCGTACGTGTCGTCGCCCTGGTTCCACGCCATTTCGTGGAACGCGCCCGCCAGGCCGATGCCCAGCGTGCAATGGCCCTGGTCGCGGCCGCTTTCCTGCCATTGGCCGAGGTAGCCCGGATGCACCTGGTAGACCGCCTGCAGGCCCGCACCGTTGCCCTGGCCCGTCTTGTAGTAGCCCATGGCCTCGTCGTAGATGTCCTGCCGGTCGCACAGCACGCCGATGGCCAGCATCGAAGCCAGCGTGCACTGATCCCAGTTGGCCCAGTAGTTGGTGATCTCGGAGCCGTTATGGTTGATCAGGAAGCTGTGGTTGAGCGGATAGAACACGGTGAGCATCATGTTCTGGAAGCGCGCGAAGTCGCTCGCGGCCCAGCCCTCGTAGGTGCGCATGATCTCGGCCGCGTTGGCGAACTGGTAGCCGTAGATGCCTGCCGCCAGGAAGCGGTCGGCGTTGCCGGTGAGCGTGGTCAGCGTGGACGACCATTCATTCAGGAAGACCACCGCCAGGTCGGCGTAGCGCTTGTCCTGCGAGACCTTCCAGCGCAGCGCCAGCTGATAGGCGCGCGCGATGTCGATGTACATCTGCGCGAAGTTCTGGCCGTCTCCGCCGCGGATCACCGTTGCCAGCGGGCGGGGCGTGGCGCCCAGCTGCGAGCGGCCGTTGGAAGTCAGCGCGTTCCAGCCGCCGAGCCAGGGTTGCGCCTGGGCCCCGACCTTCTGGCGCATGCGTTCGAAGTCGGCCTCGGTGTGCAGCAGGCCGGGGTGGACGAACTTGCGCGCCTGCGGCGAGGGCACCGGGTCGGTCGCCCCTGGGACGACCGCGTCGGTGTCGGCAACCACCGCATCGCCCGAAGCGGCCGCCGCCTGTTGCGGCACGGCGCCCGAAGCACCGGCGAGCCACCCCGCGCCACCGCCTCCACCCCCACCTCCGCAGGCCGTCGTTCCCAGCGCGAGGGCGCTTGCCGCGCCGAGAAAGAAAACACGGCGGTCCAGGGAGACACGGCTCCCGTCATCCAACGAATGCGTCATTGCCGAATACATTGTAAAAAAATGATTCAGCAACATGCATGCCACTCGCTGGCTCCGGGCGAACTGGCGTTGCCGGTAACACCGATGGATACATGGGCGCCGCTGCATCGGCGATGCGCGCATTCCGGATGACATTCGTTGTCACGCGAGGCCTCCGGCGAAGCCAGGAATGTCAGCGAGCCGGGATGCGGCGCCAGCACCGCCTTCGCGGTGGCGCCGCTATTCCTTCATTTATTCGCGCAGATTCGAACCCGCACGCGAAGCTGCCGACTCATACACACCGGCCTTCACCGAAGCTCCTGCCGCGGCGCCCGCCTCGAGCGAACACCATGCGGCCGAAGGCTTGCCCGCCTCGAGCGAACACCACGCGGCTGAAGGTTTACCCGCCTCGAGCGAACACCACGCGGCTGAAGGCTTGCCCGCTTCGAGCGAGCACCACGCGGCTGAAGGCTTGCCCGCCTCGAGCGAGCACCACGCGGCCGAAGGCTTGCCTGCCTCGAGCGAGCACCATGCGGCCGAAGGCTTGCCCGCCTCGAGCGAGCACCATGCGGCTGAAGGCTTGCCCGCTTCGAGCGAGCACCATGCGGCTGAATCCTTGCCCGGCTCGCGATGGGGCATCGGCTCGCCGAACTCCTCGGCAGACAAGCGCTGCATTTCCAGGAAGGCCTCCTGCAGCGCCTTGGCGTCATCCTCGCCGCGCAGGCCAAGGTACGGGAAGTGGTGCAGGAAATGGCCGAAGGTGGCTTCGCAATCGGCTGCGTACTTTCTCGTGTCGAGGATGTGCATGTGCCAGAAGCGGTCGACGTCCTGCTCAGGAGCAAGCGTCAGGTCGGGGTGCTTGGCGTGCAGTATCAGGTAGCGTTTGTAGGCCACCTCCATCTGGTCCGCGTAGCCGGCCGACCAGCCGTAGCCGTCCTCTTTGCGGCTGGCCTTGAACTTGATCAGCGTGAGGTCGAGGGCCTGGATGGCGGCGATCGTCTGCTCGAGCGTCTTGCCTTGGGTGGAATCGATCATGAATGCTCCTGTGAAGTTGCGAGTAGGTCCGAGCAACGTGCCCGGTGACGATTGCCCGAAGGTCCGGCCGTCAGGCCGCTACCGACGGAGCAAACTGGTTGCGCAGGTGACGCGCCATGAAATTGCGTGCCTCGTCGGCGGGCACGGGCTTGCACAGCCAATAGCCCTGGACCTCGTCGCATCCGCGGATGCGCAGGTAGTCGAGTTGTGCTTCGGTTTCCACGCCCTCGGCCACCACCTTCATTCGCAGCCCGTGGGCCAGGGTGATGATGCCGTCGATGAGCGCCCGTGCATCGGCGTCCTGCGAGAGATCGTTGATGAAGGAACGGTCGATCTTGACGGTCGACAGCGGGAAAAGCTTCAAATAGGAGAGCGAGGAATAGCCCGTTCCGAAATCGTCGATGGCGAGGCCGACGCCCATGTCTCGAATCGTCCGGAGCAAATTGGCCGCATATTCGGGGTTCTCCATCACCGCACCTTCGGTAATTTCCAGCTCGAGCAGCGCCGGCTCCAGGCCCGAGGCTTCCAGGATGCCCCGTATGTCGGCGACGAGCGTCTGGCTTTCGAACTGGCGCGGCGACAGGTTGACGCTCATCAACACGTCCGGCAGACCGTAATTCCGCCACGCGCGCGCATCGGCGCAGGCCCTCTCCAGCGCCCACCGGCCCATGGACACGATCAAGCCGATCTCTTCGGCGATCGGAATGAACTGCACGGGCGGGATCATGCCCAGAACCGGATGGTGCCAGCGCATCAGCGCCTCGACACCGACGATGCGCCGGGTCTGCAGATTCATCTTCGGCTGATAGTGCATCTCCAGTTCGCCTCGTTCCACGGCATGGCGCAGTGCGCTCTCCAGGATCAGCCGCTCGGTACTCTGTGCATTCATCTTCGCCGCGTAGAACCGGAAGGTGTTGCGGCCTCTTTCCTTGGCCCGGTACATCGCGGTGTCGGCGTTCTTCAGCAACGCTTCGACGTCGCCGCCGTTGTCCGGGTAGATGCTCACGCCGACGCTGGCGCTGACGTGCAGTTCGCGCCCCTCGATGACGAAAGGCTCGGCGCAGCAGGCCAGCACCTTTTCGGCGAGTACCGCGGCATCGTTCGCGCTGGACAGGTTCTCCAGGAGCAGCACGAACTCGTCGCCGCCGAAACGCGCCACCACGTCGTCCTCGCGCAGCAGCGCCGTGAGGCGCTCGCCGCAGGTCTTGATCATCTCGTCGCCCACGCCATGGCCGAGCGTGTCGTTGATGTGCTTGAAGCGATCCAGGTCGACGAACATCACCGCGAACTGCTTCTGATGGCGGTTGCTGCGCTTGATGGCGCGATCAAGCTCGTGTTGCAGCGCGGCGCGGTTGAACAACCCGGTGAGTTCGTCGTGGCTGGCCATGAAACGAAGATTTCGCTCGGCCAGCTTGCGTTGCTCGTACTGGGCAATCTGCAGGGCGATCACACGCAGCGACTCCAGCGTCTCGGCGTCGTCCACGTACGGATTGCGGGCAAAAAGCTCCAGCGCGGTGGTCACACCGGTGGTGACCATCGGCACAACGAGGCCGCCAGCCAGTCCGGCCTGCCCCGCCATCGCATCGCGCACAAAGTCGCCCGGGGCTGCCCGGGTGTCGATTTGCACGACGCCACCGGTCCCCCAGGCGCGGCCCAGCGAGCCTTCGCCAGGCCGGTATTCGAGCGAGCGGCTGTCGCTGACGAATTGCCGCACGGCCGGGCCGCTGTCGGCATGCCAGGCGGCGGCGCAGCGAACCAGGCCGTCGTCGCCGACGCGCCACAACATGCCGCAGTCCCAGCGCAACTCGGTGCATACCGCCTCCAGCGCCTGCGTGATCACCGTCTCTGCCGCGCCATCGCCGGCAAGCAGCCGGGCGATCTCGTACTCGAGCTTCTGGCGCAACGCATCCTTGCGGCGCCGCGTGGCATCGCGCACGGTGCCGCGCACCAGCGTCTTTCCGTCTTCCTCGGCCGACTGCGCAATGACGTGCAGCCAGCGTTCGGTGCCATCGGGCAGGCACAGGCGGTGCTCGAATTCGCTGCGTTCCATGGACCGGGAGGCCTGCGCGATCTGTTGTTCGACCTCGGAGCGTTCCGAGTCCGGAACTCGCGAGAGCAGCGCCGGCAGGTCTGGCAGCAAGAGGTCGGTCTCGAAACCGAGGATGCGCCGGGCTTCCTCGGAGCATTGCAGGGCTCCGGTTTCGGGATCGAGGATCCAGCTGCCCAGGCTCGCCAGGTGCTGGGCATCCTCCAACTGTCGTTCGCTGGTGCGCAGGTGGCTGGTCATCTCGGTCGCCAGGACCTGGGCCCGGCTGCGTGAAGTGGTCAGCGAAAAGACGATGCCGGCAATCAGCATGCTGGTGGCCAGGCCGCCGAGGACGATGAACCAGGGGATGGCCTTGTCGAGCGGACCGAAGACCTGGCGCTCGTCCTGGCCGACCTCGACCAGCCAGGAGTGGCCGCCCAACTCGAAGCCGAGCACACGCTCGAGGCTGCGCGCCGGTGCGACGGCCGACTTCGCCAAGGCCGCGCTGTCGAACAGCAGTTGCCGCTCGCCGAAGGGGGTCGGCTTCACGAACCTGGTCTCGACGCGCGTGCCGACCGCCCCCTGGCCCGGGCCGGCATCGATCAGGCGCAGCCGGAGCGTCCTCGCGGCATCGTCGCCCACCATGTCGCGCAGCATGCCTGCGATGCTGAAGCCCGCGCCGACCGAACCCATATAGGCGCTGCGCCGCTGCTCGAGCGTATCGAGCGGCTGCCCCGTGCGATAGACCGGCAGCCGCATCGCCAATCCGATGTCGGACTCGCGACCCGGGATGCGCACCTTGCGCCCGGAGGAGACGAGCCCGCCGGTGTCACGCCCCTGCTCGAGCGCGTCCCCCCTGTCGGGCATCGCGCCCAGGTCGTTGCCGAGCAGCTTCTCGTTGCCGGCCTGCGGTTCGATGTAGATCAGCGGGTAGTAGGTGTCACGCTCGCCGGGCGGCTTGATGGCGAAGCGGGAGGCAACGCTGGCGTCGAGACTGGCATCGCCACGGACCCGTGCCTCGAAGAACTGCTTGTCGCCCGCCGCAACGCGGGGCGCATAGGTGACGGCCTGGAAACCGGGGTACGCGGTCGCAAGGTTCAGCCCCGCGACGTAGTCCCTGAAATCGCTTCGCGTCACGGCCTCGGAGGTGTTGAATCGCGCACGCAGGCCGATGAGGACGGCAATGTAGTCGTCGAAGCGAGCCTCGACCTTGCGTGCCAGATCGAACGCGGTTGCGTCGAAGCGCGCCTGGGCGCTGCGCCCGATCTCCTGGCGCGCCGAAATGCTGAGGGCGATCGATAGCGCCGCGCCGAGGATGAAAATTACCAGCGGCAGGCGAATCCTGGCCCAGACGGACAAAGACATGGGTTTGATCCTGTCGCTTGTACGAGCCGGGTAGCTCCGTGGACAACAGTGTGGCACGGCAGAGAACGCAACGGTTGCATTTTGGAACAATATACGGGGGATGTAAGGGCGTTACAAATGATTTTTGCCTAATTTTGAAAATCAAAGTATTAGCTCTACCCAGTCATCTCCCCAATTGCAAAGAGCCTGGCGTCTCGCGACGCCTGGCTCTTGTTCAAAAAGTAAAAAGGCCCGTTCAGAACGGAATGTCGTCATCCATGTCGTCGAAGCCCGACGACGACTTGGCCGGCGCCTGGCGTGGAGCCGGCGCCGGAGCGCGCGGTGCCGCCGCGGGCGCACGCGCGGCGTACCCGCCGCCACCGCCACCGCCCTGCGAATAACCACCGCCGCCACCACCTTGCGAGTAGCCGCCGTCGTCATCACCGGGGCCACCCGACGGGCCGCCCTGGCCCTGGCGGCTGCCGAGCATCTGCATCTGGTCGGCGCGGATTTCGGTGGTGTACTTTTCGATGCCGTCCTTGTCGGTCCACTTGCGCGTGCGCAGGCTGCCTTCGACGTACACCTGCGAGCCCTTGCGCAGGTACTGGCCGGCGATTTCGGCCAGGCGGCCGTTGAAGACGATGCGGTGCCATTCGGTGGCTTCGCGCATTTCGCCGCTTTGCTTGTCTTTCCAGCGATCGGTGGTGGCCACGGTGACGTTCGCGACCTGATCGCCGCTCGGGAAGGTCCGCATTTCGGGGTCGCGCCCCAGGTTGCCGACGACGATGACTTTATTGACCGATGCCATATGCACTGCCCCTGATAAGTAGATGAAGGAGGAGGTTGAGAGGAACCCTCGATTGTGCCCCAAGGCTGTCGGAGCTCGGAGCCGGTGCATCCGTCTCCGCCGCAACCCGGCACCTCGCCATGAAATGCGCGGCGGTCTATCATGTCCGGTTGCCCTCGGACGATCGCCCCCTTTGAATTCAAAAGCCACTGAATACGCCGCCGCCGACGAGGAAAGCGCACGCGACGCGGAACTCGAGCGAAACACCTACCTCGGCGCCGTGCTGGCGCAGCAGCGCATCAGCATCCGCGGTGCGCGCACGCACAACCTGAAGAACGTCGATCTCGACATTCCGCGCAACAAGCTGGTGGTCATCACCGGCCTGTCGGGCTCGGGCAAGTCGAGCCTGGCCTTCGACACGCTGTATGCCGAAGGGCAGCGGCGCTACGTCGAGAGCCTGTCGGCCTATGCACGGCAGTTCCTGCAGCTGATGGACAAGCCCGACGTCGACGTGATCGAGGGCCTCTCGCCCGCGATCAGCATCGAGCAGAAGGCCACCAGCCACAACCCGCGTTCCACCGTGGGCACGGTGACGGAGATCCACGACTACCTGCGCCTGCTGTACGCCCGCGCCGGCACGCCCTACTGCCCTGACCACCACCTGCCGCTGCAGGCGCAGACGGTCTCGCAGATGGTCGATGCGACGCTCGCGATTCCCGACGAACCGCGCCTCATGATCCTGGCACCCGTGGCGCGCGAGAAGAAGGGTGAGTTCCTCGAACTCTTCGCCGAGATGCAGGCGGCCGGCTACGTGCGCTTTCGCGTCGACGGGCAGACCTACGAATACAACGACCTGCCCAAGCTCAAGAAGACCGAGAAGCACGACATCGACGTGGTGATCGACCGCCTGCGCGCGCGCCCCGACATGCAGCAGCGCCTGGCCGAGAGCTTCGAGGCCGCGCTGCGCCTGGCCGAGGGCCGCGCGATAGCGCTCGAACTCGGCGCCGAGGGTGCGCCCGACAAGGAACACCTGTTCAACGCCAAGTTCGCCTGCCCGATCTGCCACTACTCGCTGTCGGAGCTGGAGCCGCGCCTGTTCTCGTTCAACTCGCCCGTGGGCGCCTGCCCGAGCTGCGACGGCCTGGGCCATCGCGAGGTGTTCGACCCGGCGCGCGTGGTGGCCTTTCCCTCGCTCTCGCTCGCGAGCGGCGCCATCAAGGGCTGGGACCGCCGCAACGGCTACTACTTCAGCATGATCGAGAGCGTCGCGAAGCACTACAAGTTCGACGTCGATGCGCCCTTCGAATCGCTGCCCGCCTCGGTGCAGCAGGTGCTGCTGCACGGCTCGGCGGCCGAAGAGATCAAGTTCAACTACACCATGGAGTCGGGCAACTTCGCGGGCAAGAAGCTCACGAAGAAGCATCCCTTCGAGGGGATCATCCCGAACATGGCGCGGCGCTACCGCGAGACCGATTCGGTGATGGTGCGCGAAGACCTCGCGCGCTTTCGCAACCTGCAGCCGTGTCCCGACTGCGGCGGCTCGCGGCTGCGGCCCGAAGCGCGCAACGTGTTCCTGGTGGACGAATCGGCCCGCCCGGCCGATGGCAGCGAGCCGCCGCGCATGGCGATCTTCGAACTGAGCCATCTCACGCTGCGCGACTCGCTCGCGTGGTTCCAGACGCTCAAGCTGCGCGGCGCCAAGGCCGACATCGCCGACAAGGTGGTGCGCGAGATCGGCCTGCGGCTGAAGTTCCTGAACGACGTGGGCCTCAACTACCTGAGCCTGGACCGCAGCGCCGAAACGCTCTCGGGCGGCGAGGCGCAGCGCATCCGCCTGGCCTCGCAGATCGGCTCGGGCCTCACGGGCGTGATGTACGTGCTCGACGAGCCCAGCATCGGCCTGCACCAGCGCGACAACGACCGCCTGATCGGCACGCTGAAGCATCTGCGCAACATCGGCAACAGCGTGATCGTGGTGGAGCATGACGAGGACATGATCCACGCCGCCGACCACGTGATCGACATGGGCCCCGGCGCCGGCGTGCATGGCGGGCGCGTGATGGCGCAGGGCACGTACGCCGAGGTGTCGTCCAACCCCGATTCGCTCACGGGCCAGTACCTCTCGGGCACCAAGAAGATCGAAGTGCCCAGGCACCGCACCGCGTGGCTGCCGGTCGTGAAGAAGCCGGCCTTCAACGAAGGCAGGAAGCCCTCGCGCTTTCCGCAGAGCCCCGCGGCCGAACGCCGTGCCGCGCGCGAGGCGGCCCACCTCGCGACGCAGACCGACCTGCAGGAAATTCGCGTGGTCGGCGCCACAGGCAACAACCTGAAGAACGTGAGCGTGGCCTTCCCGGTCGGCCTGCTGACCTGCGTGACCGGCGTGTCGGGCTCCGGCAAGTCGACACTGGTGAACGACACGCTCTACACCGCCGTTGCACGCACGCTGTACCGCGCGCACGAAGAGCCGGCCGCGCACGAATCGGTGGAGGGCATTGAGTATTTCGACAAGGTCATCAACGTCGACCAGAGCCCCATCGGCCGCACGCCGCGCAGCAACCCGGCCACCTACACGGGCCTGTTCACGCCGATCCGCGAACTGATGGCCGAGACCAACACCGCGCGCGAGCGCGGCTACGGCCCCGGCCGCTTCAGCTTCAACGTGGCGGGCGGGCGCTGCGAGGCCTGCCAGGGCGATGGCGTGGTGAAGGTCGAGATGCACTTCCTGCCCGACGTGTACGTGCCCTGCGAGGTGTGCCACGGCCAGCGCTACAACCGCGAGACGCTCGAGGTGCTCTACAAGGGCAGGAACATCGCGCAGATCCTCGAGATGACGGTGGAGGTGGCGCACGAATTCCTGAAGGCCGTGCCCACCATCGAGCGCAAGCTGCGCACGCTGCTCGACGTGGGCCTGAGCTACATCAAGCTGGGCCAGTCGGCCACCACGCTGTCGGGCGGCGAGGCGCAGCGCGTGAAGCTCGCGCTGGAGCTCAGCAAGCGCGACACCGGCCGCACGCTCTACATCCTCGACGAGCCGACCACCGGCCTGCACTTCGCCGACATCGAGCTGCTGCTGAAGGTGCTGCACCAGCTGCGCGACGCGGGCAACACCATCGTCGTGATCGAGCACAACCTGGACGTCATCAAGACGGCCGACTGGCTGATCGACATGGGCCCCGAGGGCGGCGCGGGCGGCGGCACGGTGGTGGGCGAAGGCACGCCTGAAGACATCGCGGCGAACGAGGCGAGCCACACGGGGCGGTATCTGAAGCGGCTGCTGTAGCCGGCGCGGCCCATGCCTTCCTTCACCCCGCGCCAGCTGGTACTGCTCGTTCTCCTGACCCTTGCATGGGGGTTCAACTGGCCCGTGATGAAACTGGGCGTCGCCGACTATCCACCTCTCGCCTTTCGCGCGATCTCGATCTGGCTCGGCGTGCCGGTGCTGGCCCTCGCGCTGGTATGGATGAAGGTGCCGTTCCGCGTGCCGCGCAGCGCGTGGCCCGAGCTGCTGTGGCTGGGCGCGACCAACATGTTCGTCTGGCACGCCTGCATCATCCTCGCGGTGAAGGCGCTCTCGGGCGGGCGCGCGGCGATCCTGGGCTACACGATGCCGGTGTTCTCGGCCGTCATCGGCGCGCTGCTGTTCTCCGCGGTGCTCACGCGGCGCGCGTGGCTGGGCGTGGGCGCCTGCGCGATCGGCGTGGGGCTGCTGCTGTGGCATGAACTCACCGACTTCGCGGGGCGGCCCGGCTACGTGGCGCTGGCACTGGTGGCGGCCGCCACATGGGCGCTGGGCACGCAGTTGCTGCGGCACACGCGCATCGGGCTGCCGACGCTCACGCTGTCGTTCTGGATGACGGCGCTGACCGCGGTGGTGATGACGGTGCTCTCGCTGCTGTTCGAGCGCGGCCAGATGTACTGGCCGGGCCGCGTGAGCTGGGCTTCGATCGGCTACAACGCCGTGCTGATCTTCGGCTTCGCGCACGCCGCCTGGTTCTACCTGGCGCGCGGCCTGCCGCCCATCGCCTCGACGCTCAGCGTGATGTTCATCCCGGTGCTCGGCGTCTTCAGCGGCGCGGTGTGGCTGGGCGAGGCCGTGCACTGGCAGGACTGGGTGGCGGTGGCGCTGATGATGGTCGCCATCGCCTCCGTGCTGTGGCCCTCGCGCAACGCAGCGAAGGCCTGAGCGCGCCTTTTTCTTTTTTCAGGTCGTCGTCTGTACGTGCAGCCGGCTGCTCTTGCAGCGGTGCAGCGCGCGGTAGTGCTCCAGCGGCCTGCCATTGGCACCGTAGGCGATCGACTCGATGCGCAGCAGCGGCTCGGGCTGCGGCAGGTTGAGCAGCCGGCAGGTCTCGGCATCGGGCAGCACCGCATCGATCCAGCGCTCGGCGCGCACGAGGCGCAGCCCGTACTGGCGGCGCAGCACGTCGTACAGCGAGCGATCGTCCAGACGCGTGCGGTGCAAACCCGGCGCGAGGTCGGCGGGCACCACGGTCTCCACCAGCAGGCGCAGTTCGCCGTCGACGCTGCGCAGGCGCTTGAGCGCGACCACCTGGGTGTCGTCGGTGAGCCCCAGCGAAGCGGCTTCCTGCTCGGTGGGCGCGCGCAGTTCCTGCGTGAGGATCTGCGTGCGCACCGAGCGGCCCTTGCGCTCCATTTCGTCGGAGAAGCCGAGCACGGTGGAAACGAAATCCTCGTCGCGCTCGCGGGCCGACACGAAGGCACCGCGGCCCTTGATCTTGTAGATGAGGTTGTTGCGCACGAGGTCTGCCAGCGCCTCGCGCACCACGATGCGCGAGATGCCGAACTGCTCGCCGAGCTCGGCCTCGGACGGCAGCTTGGCGCCGATGGGCAGCACGCCCTGCAGGATCTGCATGCGAAGCGCGTCGCGGAACTGGGCCCACAGGGGCGACTCGGAGTCGCGGTCGAGCACGGTCGAGATTTCGGTCGGAGAGTTCACGTCGAGGGTTGGCTCAGGGCCTGAGGAGTCATCAATGATGCATCGAAAGATGCAGGCGCATCCGCTGCCACCGGCGAAAGCCGCACGCCGTGGCGCTCGCGCAGGGCGGTGGCGCAGGCATGCAGCTCTGCGTGCTGCTGCGCCGCATCCCAGCCCAGCGCCTCGGCCGCGATGCCCGCCATCTCGGCCAGCGCGGCATCGGTGACGAACCCGCGGATGGCCAGCAGCGTGCGGCGGATCACGAGATCGTCGAGATGCACCACGCCGGTTTCGAGGCAAAGGTACGAAAGCTCGGCCACGGAGTAGCCGGGCGCATGGCGCAGCGGCATGTCGCCCGATGCGGCGAGGCGCTGCGCCAGCGGCAGCGCCTTCGATCCGTAGCGCTTCAGAAGCACCTGCGCGCGCGTGCGGCTCATGCCCGAGGCGCCGACCAGTCGATCGACAAAACGCTCCACCGCCTGCGCATCGGCCGGCAGCTCGGCGCCGCCGCCGATGGGCAGCAGCTCGGTCGATGCGGTGCGCGGGCGGCCCAGCTGCTTCAGCACCTCGTCGGCCGCTTCTTCCGCGAGCGCGCGGAAGGTGGTCCACTTGCCGCCCACGAGGCCGACGATGGGAATGTCGCGCGTGGCGTTGGGCGGGTCGAGCACCACCGAGTGGTCGCGCGAGATCTGCCCCGGCTTGTCGGCGTCGGAGCGCGCGAGCGGCCGCACGCCGACGTAGGTATAGACCACGTCGCCGCGGCCAAAGCGCAGGTTGGGGAACACCTCGGCCAGCACGTCGAGCAGGTAGTCAACCTCGGCCGGCTCGGTGCCGATCTGGTCGGGGTCGTCCACCGGGATGTCGGTGGAGCCCACGAGCACGCGGTCGAGGAAGGGATAGACGATGCACACGCGCCCGTCGACCGCCTCGAAGTAGGCCATGCGGCCTTCCAGCGCGTCGCGCAGCGCGGGATGGTCGAGCACGAGGTGCGAGCCCTTGGTGCCCATCACGCGCGAGCCCGCGCCGCCGAGCACGGCCGTGCTGCGATCGAGCCACGCGCCGCTGGCATTCACCACGGTGTCGGCCGTCACGCGCACCAGCGTACCGGTGATCTCGTCGCGCAGCGTGATGATGTTGCCCGCGCAGCCCATCACGCGGCAGTAGTTGGCGGCGGCCGAGCGCGGCTGGTCGCGGCAGGCATCGCCGATGAGTTCGAGGATGAGCCACTCGGGGTGGCTGATCCACGCATCGAAGAAGGTGGCCGTCCAGCGCACCGCCGCGCGGAACAGGCTGCGGTCATTCGGCGGCACGCGGCTGATGCGGTGGTTGGGCATCACGCGCTGGCGGCGGCCCAGCAGGTCGTACAGGCGAAGGCCCGCAGCCACCGCAAGCAGGCCGCGCGTTCGCTGCGGCGGCGTGCGGCCGAAGAACTTGAGCGCGCTGCTCATCAGCCCGCCGAAGAAGCTGGACAGCGGCACCACCGTCTTCAGCGGCTGCACCAGGTGCGGTGCGTTGCGCAGCAGCAGGTTGCGCTCGCGCGTGGCCTCGGCCACCAGCGAGAAGCTGCCGTTCTCCAGGTAGCGCAGGCCGCCGTGGATCATGCGCGAGGGCGCGCTGCTGGCGCCCGCGCTGAAGTCGCCCTTGTCGACGATGAGGCAATCCACGCGCTGCAGGCACAGGTCGCGGAACACGCCCACGCCGTTGATGCCGGCGCCGACGATCACGGTAGAGAAATGACGATCGGCCAGCGAGGCCGGGCGCACGAAGGGCAGCTGCCAGGCGCTCATTTCGAGCCTCCCGACAGATGGAAAAACACAGGGGACATGGTGTCGATCAGTTCGTTGAAACCGGCGTTGAAGTCGGCATGGGCGCAGGCCTCGGTGGCATCGGGCTCGACCGTGTCGCAGGGCGCGAGCAAGGCGCTGCCCTGCCCGGCGTGGCCGATGCCCTGCGACATGGCGGCGTAGATCGCGGCGCCGCGCGCGCCGGTTTCGTCGTCGGCGCAGCGTTCGACCGGATGGCCGAGGAAGGATGCGAGCAGGCGCACGAGGCGCGCATCGCTCGCGCCGCCGCCGAGCACGGTCGATGCGGACGCAGGCAGGCCGCATGCCGCGAGGCGTGCCGCGTGCCGCGCATGCAGTGCCACGACCGCATCGACCACCGCGCGTGCCATGTCGCCCCGTGTGTGATGACTCTTGAGGCCGACGAAGCCCGCCGTCACGCCGCCACCGCCATTGACGAACGGCAGGAAGCGCAGGCCGCCCGCGCCCAGCGGCACCGACATCGCCAGGTCGACGACGGCGCGCGAATCGGGCAGTCCCAGCACGCCGGCCAGCCACGCGATGTTGGCCATCGACGAAGGGCTGTTCTCCATGTAGAGCCGCTGGTCGTCGCGCCCGAAGTTCACGACGGCCGCCACGTCGGGCCTGGGCTCGATCACCGGGCCGATCACCGCGTTCACGCACCACGTGCCGAAGACCGACACCGCGCGTCCGCGCCCTTCCGCACAGATCGCGGTCATCGACGCGAGCAGGTCGATGGCTCCCATCGCCACCGGAATGCCGGCAGGCAGGCCGCACAGCGCGGCCTCGGAAGGCCGCAGCCTGCCGATCACTTCGCCGCTCGGCACCAGCGGTCCGAAGACCTGCGGCCCGAGCTCCGCGATGCCCGAGGCATCGAAGGCCGCCTGCGACCACCTGCCCGTGGCGATCGACACCAGCCCCGCGGTGCTCGCATCGCTCGCGTCGGTGGCGATCTCGCCGGTCAGCAGGAAGCCGAGGTAGTCCTTCGCGAACAGCAGCCGGTGCACCGCGCCGCGCTGCACGGCATCGGTGCCGAGCAGCGCGGCGGCGATCACGGTGGGCTGCCCCGGCCACGGCCTGCAGCCGACGTCCGCGAACAGCGCCTCACCATGGCCGAGCGCCAGCGAGCGCGCCCGTGCGTCGGCGCGCTGGTCGGTCGAGGCAACCGCCCTTCCCCCCACGAGTTCGTTGCGCGCATCGAGCGCATAGAGCCCCGCGCCATGGCCCGTGCAGCCGATGGCGCGAACCTCGGTCACGCGCTCACCGAGTTGGTGGGCGACGTCGCGCAGCACGTGGGTCAGGGCCGTGCGGATCGCAGTCGCGCCCACTTCGCATCCCCCTCCAGGCAGCCGGTCGTGCGGCAGCGGCATGCGTGACAGGGCGATGGAGCGGCCGCTCCCGGCTTCGAGGGCCAGGGCCTTCAGGCTGCTCGATCCCATGTCGATGCCGATCAGTATGTTTGGCTTCATGTCATAACAGCTTCGGCGGAATAAAAGCACCTCGCCAGTAGCGTTTCCCCTAGTTATCCCGTCAAACGTCCAGAGCGTACATTCTACCTGTCATAACAAGTGACGCGACACCGAAGATCAAGATGCTGTCCTGAAAAGCAGCATCGCAAGCTGTGCCCCCCAACGTGAGGAGACAAAAATGAGGCGTAATTTCCTGAAGTCCGCCGCGGCAGCCGGCATCGGCCTGGCTGGCGCCAGCGCATTGGCGCAGCAGCAGGCGGCTGCCCCTGCAGCAGGCGGCGGACTGCGCGGCAACCCGAGCGACGTCTACGTGATGAACGTGATGGTGTCGGGCGTGGAGTACTGGTTTCCGGTCTACGAAATGATGAAGCAGCTCGGCCGCACGCTGGGCGTGCGCACGCGCTACACCGGCACGCCGGAGTACGACGTGAACAAGCAGCTCGCCTCCTTCGAGCAGGAGCTGGCGCGCAAGCCCGCGGGCATCCTGCTGCACCCGATGAACCCCGACCCGTTCATCGAGCCGATCAATCGCGCCGCGGCGATGGGCATCCCGGTCGTCACCTTCGCGGCCGACTCGCCGAACTCCAAGCGCACATCGTTCGTCACCTCCGACAACGACCGCGAAGGCACGCAGGCCGCCGACGCCATCGCCGCCTCGCTCAACGGCAAGGGCGAATACGCCGTGCTGGAGAACCCGGGCCAGGACAACCACGACCGCCGCATCGCCGCCTTCGTGAACCGCATGAAGGCCAAGCACCCGGGCATGAAGCTGGTCGGCCGCGCCGCCAGCAACCAGGACCCGAACAAGGCCTACCAGGCGGTGCTGAGCCTCGCGCAGGCGAACCCGAACCTGGGCGCGCTGTTCATGCCCGAGGCCAACTCGGCCCTCGGCGCGGCGCAGGCCAAGGTGGAGACCAAGAAGAACATCAAGGTGATGTGCTGCGACGTCAACGCCAAGATCCTCGACATGATCAAGTCGGGCGACGTGTTCGGCGCCATCAACCCGAACCAGGGCATGCAGGGCTACATGGGCATGATGATGCTGTTCCTGGCCAGGAACCCCACGCTCATCGACCCAATGAACGATGCCAAACGCAACGGCACCAACCCGATGGCCGTGCCCTTCCTGGACAACGGCCTGGCGGTGGTCAGCAAGGCCAATGCCGACGACTTCTACTGGGACAAGTACCTCGCACGCCGCGGCACCAAGGGAATCGGCGAGTGAGCCACCTGCTCGAACTGCGCGGCATCGGCAAGCGCTTCGGCGCTTCGCGCGCGCTCTCCGGCGTGGATTTCTCGCTTCAGCGCGGCGAGATCCACGCCCTGTGCGGCGAGAACGGCGCGGGCAAGTCCACGCTGATGAACATCATCGACGGCATCCACCAGCCGGACGAGGGCGAGATCTCGCTCGACGGCCGGAAGGTGGTCATCGACGGCCCCGCGCACGCCATGCGCCTGGGCATCGGCCTGGTGCACCAGGAGATCGCCCTGTGCGCCGACGCCACCGTGGCCGAGAACATCTTCATGCCGGAGATCAACGCCGGCAGGCACGCATGGATGGACTACGCGAGCCTCGACGAACGCGCCGCCAAGGTGCTGCAGCGGCTGGGGCAGGACGTCGACCCGGCTGCGCTGGTGAAGGACCTGAGCATTTCCACGCAGCAGCTGATCGAGATCGCCAAGGCGCTCACGCTGGACTGCAAGGTGCTGATCCTCGACGAGCCCACCGCCGCGCTCACCGACAACGAATCGGCCGCGCTCTTCAGGGTGCTGCACGACCTGAAGGCGCAGGGCATCGGCATCATCTACATCAGCCATCGCATGGCCGAGATCTTTGCGCACTGCGACCGCGTCACCGTGCTGCGCGACGGGCGCAACGTGCATTGCGGGCCGCTGGCCGAACTGGACGCCGACGGGCTGGTGCGCCGCATGGTCGGGCGCGACCTGGGCAACTACTACCCGCCGAAGCAGCAAGCGCCTGCATCGGAGGAACACGTGCTCGAAGTGACCGGCATCGCCGACGGCGAGCGCGTGCACGGCGTGTCGTTCACGCTGAAGCGCGGAGAGATCCTCGGCATCGCGGGCTTGATGGGCGCCGGTCGCAGCGAGCTCGCAGAGACCGTGTGCGGCCTGCGCCCCGCGCGCAGCGGCACCGTGCGCCTGCGCGGCAGGGCACTGGCGATCCGCAAGTACGGGGACGCGCTGCGCGAGGGCATCGCCTACCTCAGCGAAGACCGCAAGGCGGCCGGCGTGTACCTCGACCTGCCCATTGCGCAGAACATCGCCTCGATGGCGCTCGCGCGCGTCAGCTCGCGCTTCGGGCTGCTGCAGCGCGCGGCCGAGCACAGGCTGGCGGTCGACCTCGGTGCGAAGCTCAAGCTCAAGTCCGACGGCGTGGCCATCGAGGTGGCGAGCCTGTCGGGCGGCAACCAGCAGAAGGTGGCCATCGCCAAGCTGCTGGCCACCAACCCATCGGTGCTGCTGATGGACGAGCCCACGCGCGGCGTGGACGTGGGCGCCAAGTCGGAGATCCACCACATCCTGCGCGAGCTGGCCGGCCAGGGCGTGGGCGTGATCGTGATCTCGTCGGAGCTGCCCGAGATCATCGGACTGTGCGACCGCGCGCTGGTGATCCGCGATGGCCGGCTCGCGGGCGAACTGGCATCTAACGAGATGACGGAGGAAGCCCTGTTGCGGCTCGCCTCCGGACTCTGCGAACAGGAAGCGGCATGAAAGACCTGCAGGGTTCGTGCGGCGCTTTGGTCGGTTCGGGGCGCGCTCACGCCGACGGGGTACCTTGCTCCGCGAATGTCCCCCGGCCTGCGGCCTCCTCCTTTATTTCGCTGCGCAAGGCACCCCGCCAGCGTGATCAATGGACGCCGCGGTTGATCGCAGGACACAACGACAGCGCCCACTGTGCACAGGGCACCGGGTGCTCCCCGCAGCGAAATAAAGGAGGAGCCGAAGGCGGGGGACATTCGCGGAGGGGAGCACCCGGTGGCCTGTGCACGCGCCCCGAACAAGAGCGCCAAGAACACAAACATCAAGAACACAACCGACAAGCAAGACAACGCGCAGTGGAGCATCCGACATGAACTACCCGGCCCAACTCGACGCAGGCCTTCCAGCAAGACAGCAAGGAAGACCCCCCGCAAAACCCGCCAGCAAGCTCGGCAGCATGCGCGAGATGGGCTTGCTGCTCATCATCGCCGTGCTGTGCGCGGGCATGAGCTTCGCGTCGCCCTACTTCCTGACCTGGGACAACGTGCGCGCCATGCTGCTGTCGTTCTCCATCGAAGGCATCGTGGTCGTCGGCATGACGATCCTGCTGATCGTCGGTGGCATCGACCTGTCGGTGGGCTCGGTGGTGTGCTTCGCCATGGTGGTCACGGGCAAGCTCTTCCTCATGGGCTTCGACCCGTGGACCGCAGGGCTCATCGCCATTGCGGCGAGCGCCATGATCGGCGCGATGATCGGCGGCTGCGTCACGCGCATCGGCCTGAACCACTTCATCGCCTCGCTGGCCTTCATGGTCATCGTGCGCGGCCTGTGCCTCGCGCTCACGCAGGGCACGCCGCAGTCGCTGTTCTCGCTGCCGGCGGAGTTCAAGTTCATCGGCCAGGGCACGCTGTTCGGCATTCCGGCCGTGATCCTGATCTTCCTGGCGATCGTGGTGGTGAGCGACTTCCTGCTGCGCCGCTCCACCCTGCTGCGCCGCGTGTTCTACACCGGCAGCAACGAGAAGGCCGCGCTCTACTCCGGCATCCGCGTGGGCCGCGTGAAGTTCTGGGTCACGGTGCTGTGCGCGGCCTCGGCGGGCCTGGCGGGCGTGATCTACACCGCGCGCTTCGGCGCCGCCACGCCGACCTTCGGCATGGGCATGGAGCTCAACGTGATCGCCGCGGCGGTGATCGGCGGCGCCAGCCTCAAGGGCGGCTCGGGCACCGTGCTGGGCGCGGTGCTCGGGCTTGCGCTGCTGTCGGTGGTGACCAGCTCGCTGATCCTGCTCGACGTGTCGCCCTACTGGCAGGACGTGATCAAGGGCCTGATCCTGCTCGCGGCCGTGACCATCGACCACATCCTGAACACGAGAAAGACCAAGCGATGAACAGCAGCAACAACGCATCGATGAAGCAGACCACCCTCGGCCCGTCGGGCATCGAATGCTCGGCCATCGGCCTGGGCACCTGGGCGATGGGCGGCTGGATGTGGGGCGGCGGGGACAACGCGGCCGCCGTGCTGGCCATCCAGGCCTCGCTCGACGCGGGCGTGAACCTGATCGACACCGCGCCGGCGTACGGGCTCGGGCGCTCCGAGAGCATCGTCGGCACCGCGCTGAAGGGACGCCGCCACGAGGCCGTCGTCGCCACCAAGTGCGGACTGGTATGGCACACGCAACAGGGAACGCACTTCTTCGAAGAGGATGGCCACCCGGTGCATCGCTACCTCGGGCGCGAATCGATCGTCCATGAGTGCGAAGAGAGCCTCAAGCGCCTGCAGACCGACTACATCGACCTCTACATCACGCACTGGCAGGACAGCACCACGCCGGTCGAGGAAACGATGGACGCGCTGCTGGAGCTCAAGAAGCAGGGAAAGATCCGCGCCATCGGCGTGAGCAACGTGAGCCCCGAAACGCTCGCCGAATACCTGCGCCATGGCCCGGTCGATGCGGCGCAGGAGCGCTACAGCCTGATCGACCGCGAAATCGAGCAGGCGCTCGTGCCACTGTGCAGCGAGCACGACGTGGCGGTGCTGGGCTATTCGTCGCTGGCGCTGGGCCTGCTGGCCGGCCCGATCGACCCCGGGCGCAAGTTCACCGGCGACGACCAGCGCGCGAGCAACCCGCGCTTCAGCGCGCAGAACCGCGCGAAGCTCAAGGCCTTCTTCGACGAGCTGGAGCCGCTGCGCAAGCAGCTCGAATGCTCGTTCGGCCAATTGATGATCGCGTGGACGCTGGCACGCGGCAGCGTCTCTGTGGCGCTGTGCGGCGCGCGCGTCAGCAAGCAGGCGGTCGAGAACGCAGCGGCCGGTTCGGTGCGCCTGCGCGACGACGCACTGCAACTCGTCGACGCCGTTGCGGCCAAGCACCTGAACGCGCTGGCCTGATCCTCTCCACTTTCAATACAAGGACCTCTTTCGTATGTCGAAGGACAAGACCGCACGCCTGAACCGGCTGCTGAACAACGGGCGCTGCCTGGACATCGCGCTCGACCACGGCGTGTGCAACGAGCCCTCGTTCCTCAACGGGCTGGAAGACATGCCGCAGGTGATCGACAAGCTCGTGGCCGCCGGCCCCGACGCCATCCAGCTCAACTACGGCCAGGCCGATCTGCTGCAGGACCGCCCGGGCCGAGACAAGCCCGCGCTGGTGCAGCGCATCGACATGGGCAACCCCTACAACGCCACCGCCCACCGCGTGATGTGGGCCGTGCTGCAGAACGAGCACGACCCGGTACTGCCGGCAGTGCAGCGCGACGCAGCCTGCGTGGTCGTCAACCTGTTCATGCTGCCGAACGAGCCCGACCTGTTCCGCCAGTGCGTGCAGAACATCGCGCGCGTGCGCGCCGACTGCGACCGCTACGGCATGCCGCTGATGATCGAGCCGCTGGTGATGCGCCCGCACAGCGAGCAGGGCGGCTACATGGTCGATGGCGACGCCGAAAAAATCGTCACGCTGGTGCGCCTTGCACGCGAGATGGGCGCCGACATCGTCAAGGCCGACCCCACCACCGATCCCGCCGAGTTCCACCGCGTGGTGCAGGCCGCGCGCTGCCCCGTGCTCGTGCGCGGCGGCGGGCGCGAAGACCTGCAGCAGGTGTTCGCGCGCTCGCGCGTGCTGCTGGACCAGGGCGCGGTCGGCATGGTGTACGGGCGCAATGTGTACCAGCACGCCAACCCGTCGGCGGTGGTGAATGCGTTGATGGCCATGATCCACCGCGGCGCAAGCGCCGAGGAGGCGTGGGGCATCTACGAATCGGGCGGCACGAAGAAGTAACGCAGCGCCGCCGGAAAAAAAGAGAGGGAGAGGCTGTACGGCAGGCGGCGCACTCGTCGCCGGCCGGGGTGCGCCCTGCGCGCGCGCTTTCGCGAGTGAACACCACAACTTGGAGGCGACGATGAAGATCCGGTATTACCTGATGGCTTTGATGGTGCCGTTCGTCACACTGCTGACGCACGCGGCAATCACCGGGGTCAGTCCGATGACGACCCTGGGCAACATGGCGGCGGCGGTTTCCGAAGCTGTCGCCGACCCGCTCCCGCTGCAGGGTCCGGGCCTGGGCAACCTCACCTACACCTCGGCGGAACTGTTCAAGCCGGTGTCGATGATCACCAGCGCGGCGCATCCGCTCGATCCGGCACACAGCAGCGCCTACGAGTCGCGCGAGGTGCCCGCCACCTACCCGGGCCGCAAGGACTACGGCATGAACGCGGGCATCATGATCAACGGCTACTTCCTCACCTCCTTCGCGCCGGACAGCGGCCTCGGGCCGGGCGGCTTCCTGCTGTACGACGTGTCGAACCCGCGCCAGATCCAGCTCGTCAAGAAGATCTACGAGCCCGAGGCCCGCACCAAGGAGTTCCGCGAGACCCATTCCTTCGGCACCGCGAAGATCGGCGGCAAGACGTATGTCGTCCTGCCCAGCATCAACGGCATCGAGTTCTGGGACTTCTCCGACATCAACGACATCAAGCAGGTGAAGAAGCTGGCACTGCCCGGCGTCAACGGGGGCGACTACGAGGACGTCGCCTGGCAGCTCTGGTGGCAGGCGCCTTACCTGTACGTGGCGTCGGCCGGCCGGGGCATCTTCATCGTCGATGCCAGGGACCCCGCGAACGCAGTGATCGCGAACCGCGGTGCGGGCAAGCCCAATCCGGTGCCCACCGGCGAACTCGGCGGTTTCCGCATCGGCCCGATCTTCACGATGGGCAACCACATGGTGCTGACCGCGATGGAAAGCAACGGCGGCTTCGCGAGCCTGGACATCTCCGATCCGCTCAACCCCAAGGTGCTCGATTCCATCATGGGCACCACGCCGTTCTACTACGCCACCTGTTTCGACGGCAGGAACCTGCACGCCTCCGCGCGCAACAGCGGCGCCAGGATGTACAGCTACGACCTGAGCGACCGCTCGCGCTTCGTGGCCGAGGACAACCGGCTCGTCATCGACGAAATGCTGTACTGCGCCACGCAGGACAACTACGTGATCCAGGGCGCGCAAACGCGCATCCACAAGGTGGACGTGAGCAATCCGCTCAATCACGTGGAGGTGGGCCGCGGCAGCATCCTGCGCGAGGACGACCCGAACTTCTCGCATTCGGACAACGGCCAGGTCGCGATGTTTGGCAACCTGGTCTTCGTGGGCAACGACCACGGCTCGGGCAGCGGCTTCATCGTGCATGCGGTGGACCCCGACACCACCAAGCCTGAAGTCAAGCAGGTCTCGCCGGCCAACGGCGCGAAGCAGCAGGCGCTGACCTCGCGCATCGGCCTGGGCATGACGGACAACATCCGGCCCGAGAGCGTGAATTCCAACACCTTCATCGTGCGCCCGGTGGGCGGCAACACGCTGGCGGGCACCTACAGCGTGCAGCTGGGCATCATCAACTTCTCGCCCGACCAGCCGCTGCAACCCGGCACCAGCTATGAAGTGTTCCTGCCGGCCAACGGCGTGAAGGACTATGCGGGCAACGCCATCGCGGCCGACTACAAGTCGACCTTCAACACCGGCAACGCGACCGACATCAACCTGATGCATTACTGGACGCTGGCGGGCAACCTGTCCGACCAGATCGGCAGCAACAACGGCACGCCGGTCGCGGGCGACGCGTTCGAGAGCATCGGCCTGAACTTCGCGAACCGCACCGCCGGTGTGCCGCTGAAGAACGATTCAGTGGCCACCGTGCTCGGCGGCACCGCGTCGCTGAGCTTCTACATGAAGACCACGCAGGCGGGCGGTGCGAACTCGTGGACCGCGCCCGGCATCTTCGGGCGCGACCAGGCGAGCGGCACGGACGACGTGTTCTGGGGCTGGCTCGACAACGGCGGGCGCATCAAGCTGTCGGCTGGCAACGACGCCGGCACCACCTCCACCGCGGCGGTGAACGACGGCACCTGGCACCACGTGGTGCTGACGCGCGACGCGGCCTCCGGCGCCCAGGCCGTGTACGTGGACGGCGTGAAGACCACCTCCACCGGCCCCACGGGCAACAAGGGCCTCACGAACAAGTTCAGCGTGCTGGGGCAGATCCAGGGCAATGCCGCGCTCTTCAAGGGCACGCTGGCAGAGGTGCGCGTCTACAGCCGCGTGCTGAGCGACACCGAGGTCAACACGCTGCGCAGCCAGGCCATCATCGGCGACCCCGGCATCGGCGGCGGTCCGAAGCTGGTCAACGGCCAGCTGGTGTTCAACCCGGGCACGCTCGGCAGCAGCGGCGCGCAGTTCCGCTGGAACTTCGGCGACGGCACGCAGACGGCGTACTCGAACCAGCCGAACTACACCTACACCTACAACCGCCCGGGCCACTTCACGGTGACGCTGACGGTGAAGGACGTGAACGGCCGCGAGACCTTCTACACCTACAACCTCACCGTGATCGCCCCGGTCACGGCGCGGGCGCCGACGCACACCACCAACATCGCGGGCGATGCGAATTCGGTGTACTCGGTAAACCCCGACAGCGGCACGGTCGCCGCCATCGATGCGCAGACCCTGGCCAAGCGCTGGGAAACGCGCGTGGGCGACGAGCCGAAGACGCTGGCCGTCGGCCCCGACGGACGCATTTGGGTCACGGTGCAGGGCGAGGACAAGCTGGTCGCGCTGAGCGCGGCCGACGGCAGCCTCTCGACCACCGTGCCACTGGCCTACGGCAGCGGCCCCTACGGCGTGGCCTTCACGCCGGACGGTGCGAAAGGTCTGCTCACGCTGGAGAGCAAGTCGGTGCTGATGAGCTTCGACCCGAGCAACGGCAGCACTACCGGCGCGGTCGCGCTCGAAGGCAACCTGCGCGGCATCGCGGTCAACGCCGACTCGCAGGTGGCTTATGTCACGCGCTTCAAGTCGAAGATGACCGGCGGCCAATTGCACAAGGTCAACCTGCAGGGCATGAGCGCCATGACCACCATCGCGCTGCCGGTGGACACCGCCACGGTGGACACCGAGAGCCACGCGCGCGGCGTGGCCAACTACCTGAGCCAGGTGGTGATCTCGCCGGACGGAACGCGGGCGGTGCTGCCCTCGAAGAAGGACAACATCGTGCGCGGCAAGTTCAGGGACGGCCTTGCGCTGGAGCACGACAAGACGGTGCGCTCCATCCTCTCGCAGGTCAACCTGCAGACGGCCGCGGAAGTGTTCGCCGAGCAGATCGACTTCGACGACCGCGCACCGGCGCGCGCGGCGCTGTTCTCGCCGTCGGGCGACTACCTCTTCGTGGCGCAGATGGAAGGCAACCGCGTGGCCATCGTCGATCCGTACAGCCGCGCGGTGCGCGGCGAGATCAACACCAGCAGCGCGCCGCATGGCCTGTACCTGGACGCGACGCGCAAGCGCCTGTTCGTCAACAACTTCCTGGCGCGCTCGGTGTCCGTGCACGACGTGGCTTCGGTGCTGTCGTCCGAGACGGCGGCCGCGATCTTCCTGCAGAACGTGGCGACGGTGGCACAGGAACCGATGGCAGCCGCGGCGCTGCGCGGCAAGCAGGTGTTCTACAACGCCTCCGACCGTCGCATGAGCAAGGACAACTACATCTCCTGCGCGAGCTGCCACGCAGACGCCGGCGACGACGGCATGGTGTGGGACTTCACCCAGCGCGGCGAAGGCCTGCGCCGCACCATCAGCCTGCAGGGGCGGCGCGGGCTGGGCCACGGCAAGCTGCACTGGACGGCCAACTTCGACGAGGTGCAGGACTTCGAGAACGACATCCGCAACGAGTTCGGCGGCACCGGCTTCCTGACGAATGCGGACTTCGCGGCCACCTCCGACCCGCTCGGTGCGCCCAAGGCCGGCAAGAATGCGCAGCTCGACGACCTCGCGGCCTACCTGAGCTCGCTGAACAAGTACATGCGCAGCCCGGCGCGCAATGCCGATGGCAGCCTGAGCGTCGATGCGGCGCGGGGCCAGGCACTGTTCACCTCGGCGCAGTGCGTGACCTGCCACGCGGGCGGCACCTTCCGCGACGGCATCCGGCACGACGTGGGCACGATCCAGGCCTCGTCGGGCAAGGGCATGAACCAGCCGCTCGCGGGCATCGGCTTCGACACGCCGACGCTGTCGGGCACCTGGAACACCGCCGCCTTCTTCCACAACGGCCAGGCGGCCACGCTGCAGGACGTGCTCGGCAGCGGCCATGGCAATGCCAACAGCCTGCCGGCCGCCGACGTGGTGGCGATCCGCGAGTACGTGCGCTCGCAGGACACGGCCCCGGCCGTCATCTCGCGCATCCGCTCGGACCTCAACCCCACCCTGTGCGTGAACATCAAGGGTGCGGCGACCACCAGCGGCGCGACGGCCGTGCAATGGCCGTGCGGTACGGCGGGCAACGAGAAGTTCACGGTGACGAGCCTCCCCGGCGGCTACGTGCAGTTCGTGGCCGAGCACAGCGGGCTGTGCCTGGCGCAGAACGGCACGGCGACGACGAACGCGCCGGTGGTGCAGCTGGCGTGCACGGCGGGCAACACGGCGCAGTGGAGCATGGTCGGCGGGAGCATCCGCAACCGCGCCTCGGGTTCGTGCCTGGACGTGCCGAACAGCTCGACGGCGCAGGACACGGCGCTGATCACATGGACCTGCAACGGCGGGAACAACCAGAACTGGACACAGCTTCCGTAGCGCCAGCAGCGTTCCACGAAAGGCCGGCCGCTTCATGCGGCCGGCTTTTTTCATGCCGCCCATGACCTCCCACGTCATGGACCGTGCGCACCCGCTCTGGGAAAGTACCTCCATCGATCCATCAATCAACCACCAGGAGAAAACACAATGACCGGCTTCAACATCCTTCCCCTCGCAGTCGCCCTGCTGATCGGCATCGCCGCGCTCGGCTCGTGCCTCGGCATCGGACTGGTCGGCCAGAAGTTCCTGGAAAGCACCGCGCGCCAGCCCGAGTTGGTCGACACGCTGCAGACCAAGTTCTTCCTGATCGCGGGCGTGACGGACGGCGCATTCATCATCGCGACGGGCATCGCCCTCTGGTTCGCGACCGCCAACCCCTTCGGCTGAGGCCCTGTTTTTTTTACTTGCGCCGGATGCGCAGCATGCCTTCCTGCGCTGCCGAGGCCACCAGCCGGCCGTCGCGCGCATAGAGGCTGCCGCGGCACAGGCCGCGCGCGCCGCCCGCGCTGGGCGAGTCGAGCACGTACAGCAGCCAGTCGTCCATGCGGAAATCGCGGTGGAACCACATCGCGTGGTCGAGGCTGGCGGGGCGCACCTGGCCGCTCATGAAGCTCAGGCCGTGCGGCAGCATCGCGGCGCGCAGCAGGCCGTGGTCGGAGGCGTAGGCCAGCAGCGCGCGGTGCACCATCGGGTCGTCGGGCAGCGGCGCGATGGCGCGCATCCAGATGGCGCTTTGCGCCGAGGCCGGGCGCACCTGCGGGGCGATCAGGTCTTCGGGGTCGACGCGGCGGTACTCGATGCCGTGCGGCTGGACCGCCTTGGCGCGCCAGGGCTCGGGCAGGCGATCGCCGAGGGCGATGCGCTGGTCGAGCTCGCTGATCAGGCCTTCGGGGCCGGCCACCTCGGGCATGTCGAACTGGTGCTCGACGCCGTCGTCCACGGTCTGGAACGAGGCCGACATCTCGAAGATGATCCGCTCCTGCTGGCGCGCCACCACGTGGCGGGTGGTAAAGCTGCGGCCATCGCGCACGCGGTCGACGCTGTACTCGATGGGCGCGTGCTCGCCGGGCAGCAGGAAGTAGGCGTGCATCGAATGCACGGGGCGCTCGGCGCCCACGGTGAGGCTGGCGGCCATCAGCGATTGGCCCAGCACCTGGCCGCCGAACACGGCGGGCGTGCCGATGTCTTCGCTCTGCGCCAGGAAGCGGTCGCCGCCCAGTGGCTCGAGCTGCATGAGCGCGACGAGTTCGTTGACGAGGCGGGAGGCGGTGGCGTGATCGGTGGTCATCGGAGGCATTCAGGGCAAGCGGAAAAGCAACCCTCGACCATAGCAAAGGCCGCGCCCGAAAACTGTCGCGGGCCGGTCAGCCGGCGCCCCCGATGGGCCTATTTGTAGAAGCAGACACCCATGAAGCGGGCGCTGCAACCGGAATCCGTGCCGCCCTGAACCACGCGCACCGGCACGCCGCCCAGCAGCATCGAACCGTCGTCGGCATACACCAGCGGCGAAGGCGCGGCCCTGGCGAAGGTGCCGCTGAGCGTTTCCTGCTCGACGTACTTGAGGTACTGGCGCCGCGAAAAGTCGACCTTGTCGGCCGACTTCAGCGGCGCGGCCTCGTAGCGCTTGCCGTACACCGTGCCGAAGTAGCGCAGTGCCGGCCCGGTGCGGTCGCCGTACTTCACGTCGGCCTTCGCGAAGCCGGTCTGGACGAGGAAGGTGCGGTCTTCGGGCGTCAGGTCGGCGTCGAAGGCCATCAGCACGTACTGGCCCTCGAAGCTCTGGTTGCGCGCCACCTTGAGTTCGCCGATCAGCGCGGGCGTGACTTTGGTGCGGCCATCCCAGCGCAGCAGCGCCGCCACGGACGGATCACCGTCGAACACGTAGTGGTAGTTCTCGCCGGCAATGGCGACCTTGCGGCCGTCCTTGGCCGCCACGAAGCTCACGACCCGGTCCTTGCCGTGGACCGGGTCGCCTTCGGGCGTGCTGGCGCAGCCGGTCTGCAGCAGGCCGAGGGCGGCGCAGGACAGCGCCAGGAAGATGCGACGTGCGGAGGTCGGCAACGAAGGGAGGTGCACTTTTCGTCCAGGGTTCGAGTTCATCAAGCCCCGGACTCTAGCCTCTGGCGGTCGAGATCGGCGCCGTCTGCGGCCAGCTTCTTCTGCAGCGCGGCCACGTCCACGCCGGCGAACGCGGTGCTGCCCAGCGCCGCCGCCGCCGTGCCCGCGGCCTGCCCCATGACGAAGCAGCCGCCGCTCGCACGCGCGGCCGACTGGCCTTCGTGCGTCATCGATGCACAGCGCCCGGCCACCAGCAGGTTGTCGACCGCCTGCGGCACCAGCATGCGCCAGGGCAGGTGGTTGTAGGCATTGGCTTCGTCGTGCGGAAAGGCCCACTCGATGCGGCCGTCGGCGTGCATTTCCATCGGCCAGGCGTTCAGGCCGATGTTGTCGTCGAACTTCGCCGAACCCAGGATGTCCTCGCGCCCGAGCGCATACAGACCCTGGATGCGCCGCGTCTCGCGGATGCCGACCTGCGGCGCGATCTCCACGATGGCCGACTGCGCGAAGCCGGGCACCTCGGCCTTCAAGAACTTGAAGTACTCGGCGATCTGGCGGCGGCCTTCGAGCTCGCCCTCGCTGAGCTCGCGCGCGTCGACGCCGTTCATCGCGCGGCCCTGGGCATTGCGGATCTGCGTGACGTTGGCGCGCCATTCGCGCGGGTCCCTGTTGGGCCGCAGGATGGCGCCTTCGCGCGGAAACCTGTACTTGCCCGGATGCTGCTGCTCGGCGCGCGCCATGTAGTCGTTGATGGCCGAGAACTCGCCCACAGCCGCCAACGCGGCCGGCGCGTCGACCTGGCCGATGCGGAACATCGTGGTCGGAAACAGCCCGCTGCCGTGGCCGTCGCCCACCTCGAAGGGCACGCCGGCAAAGGCCGCCACGTCGGCGTCGCCACTGGCGTCGATGAAGGCGTTGGCGCGAATGGCCTGGCGGCCCGACTTGGTCTCGACCACCAGCGCGTCGATGCGGCTGCCGTCGCGGATGACGGACGCGGCCAGCGCGTGGAACAGCAGCTTCACGCCGGCGGCGCCGAGCAGCTGGTCGGCGGCCAGCTTGTAGGCCGAGGTGTCGTACGAACGCACGCAGATGCGCCCGCCCATGCCGTTCTGCGGCGCGTTCATGCCGTTGAACCCGGCGATGCGGTCGATCAGCTCGTCGACCACGCCGCGCACCAGTTGCGTCATCTCGCCCTTGCGCTTGCCGTACAGGCCCGCGAAGTTGGTGACGCCGCCGGCCGTGCCCATGCCGCCGAGAAAACCGTAGCGCTCCACCAGCAGCGTGCTCGCACCGTGGCGCGCGGCGCTCACGGCGGCCGCGATGCCGGCAGGGCCGCCGCCGACCACCACCACGTCGTATTCGCCGAACACCGGCAGCGCGCGCGCCGGCTCGTTCAATGTCTGCGCTGTCATCACTGCAACTTGATGCCGCGGGCCGAGATGATCTTGGTCATGATCGCGGCCTCTTCATTGACGCGCGTGCGCATGCCGTCCGGCGAAGTGCCCACGGCCTGCCAGCCCTGCTCGAAGAGCTTGCGGCGCACGTCGGGGTTCTTCATGACCACTTCGAGTTCGCGGCTGATGCGGGCCTGCGCGGCCTTCGACAGGTTGGCCGGACCGAGCAGCGCCACCCACACCTCGAGGTTGAAGTCCTTCACGCCGGCCTCGGCCAGCGGCGGGATCTCGGGCACCAGCGCGCTGCGCCCGCCCGTGAGGCCGATGGCCTTGAGCTTGCCGGCGCGGATCTGCGGCATGGCCACGCCCGGCGGGATCAGGCCCATCTGCACCTGGTCGCCCAGCATCGCCGTGACGACCTGCGGATTGCCCTGGTAGGGCACGTGCTCGGGCTTGAAGCCGCTCACTCGGGTCTTGAGCAGTTCCATGCCCAGGTGGCCGACCGAGCCGATGCCCACCGAGCCGTAGTTCCACTTGTCGCCGGCCTTGCGGCCCGCGTCGAAGAAGGCGGTGCCCGAGGGCAGGTTGTTCTGCGCCACCAGCACCAGCGGCGCCGTGGCAATCAGCGAGAGATAGGTGAAGTCCTTGGCCGGGTCATAGGGCAGCTTGGGGTACAGCATCTTCGACGACGTGAGATTGCCGTTGATGACGAGGCCCAGCGTGTGGTCGTCGGTGGCCTTGGCCACCTGGTCGGCCGCGATGTTGCCCGAGGCGCCAGCCTTGTTGTCGACCACGATCGGCTGGCCCAGCGCCTTGCCCAGCGGCTCGGCGATGGTGCGCGCCGCGATGTCGGGCGTGGAGCCGCCCGGGAACCCCACGAGCAGGCGGATCGGCTTGGTCGGCCAGGCGGCGTTCTGTGCGCTGGCGGCCAGCGGCAGTGCGGCGGCGGCAGCCAGGCCGCAGGCAATCAGGAAAGCTCTCTTGGTGGCTTGCATGGAAAAAAGTGTGAGAAAGTTGTCAAAAACCAGAGCAGGCCAGCTTAACTGCCGAGCGAAGCGCCGGGCAAGGCGCGTCCTCGCTATTCGAGGCTGATGTTGCCCCTGCGCACCAGCTCGCCGTACACCTTCGACTTGGCCTCGGCATTGCGCTCGATTTCCTCGGGCGACCAGGCCAGCGGCTCGAAGGCGAAGGTGTCGAAGCGCGCGCGGATCTCGGGGTCGGCGATGACCTTGGCCACGTCGGCATTGATCTTCGCCTTGACGGCCGCCGGCACGCCCTTGGGCGCGAGCAGCGACACGAACGAGTTGACCTCCAGCGAGGCCGGGCCGCCGGCCTCGGCCATGGTGGGCACGTCGGGCATCTGCGGAATGCGCCTGGGCGCCGCGATGGCCAGGTAGCGCAGCTTGCCGGCCTTGTAGATGCCCTGGCTCGACGGAATGCTCGCGAAGCTCCACGGCACCTCGCCGGCGCCCACGTTGGAAAACAGCTGCGACACCTCGCGGTAGGGCGCGTGGCGCATGTGGATGCCGGTGAGCGCCTCGAGCTGCTGCGCACCCAGGTGGCCAGGACTGCCGACGCCCCACGAGCCGTAGACGATGCCATCGGGGTTGGCCCTGGCCGCGCCGATCAGGTCGCTCATGTTCTTCCATTTCGAATCGGTGGCCACGGCCACGAAGAAGGGCGTGCGAAACAGCGAGGCCACCGGATCGAAGTGCTGCAGCGTCACGAAGTTGCGCGACTTGTACAGGTGCGGCAACGCGGCGATGTGCTCGCTGTCGAGCTGCAGCAGCGTGTAGCCGTCGGGCGCCGCGCGCCGGGCCTGGTCGATGGCGATGAAGCCGCCGCCGCCGGGCTTGTTGTCGATCAGCACGCGCTGGCCCCACAGGCGCGAGAGCTTGTCGGAGACGAGGCGCAGCACCGCGTCGGGGCCGCTGCCGGCCGCGAAGGGCGTGACCAGGGTCACGGGCTTGTTGGGAAAGTCGCCGGCTTGCGCCAACGCCCCTGTAGCGACGGTCAGGGCAAGCCCCGCGGTCAGCAGTGCGCGCGAAAAGTTCATGGTGTCTTGTCTCCTGGGCCTGTGGCCTCGATGGTTATGGGTGATGGAAGAAGCAGGCTTCAATGCGGCGAAAGCACGGCGAGCGCCCCGGGCCGCAGCGCCTCGGGCGCGTCGTCCAGGCAATGCTCCGGCCGCCAGGCGTAGAGCCACTCGACCGCATCGTAGAAGCGCTCGGGCGAGCGCCCTGCCCACAGGCTGTTGCGCACCAGGCGCTCCACGCCCCTGGCGTGATAGAGGCGCCCCATCTCGCGCACCGACAGCACCACGCGCGCCGTGCGGGCAATGCGCGCCGCTTCGTACAGCTTGAACGCGGCGGGCATGTCGAAACCGCAGGCCTGCACAGCGGCGCCGAGCGTCACGGCATCCTCGAGCGCCATGCAGGCGCCCTGCGCGAGGTACTGCATCATCGGATGGGCCGCATCGCCCAGCAGCGTGGCAGGGCCCTCGCTCCATCGTTCGACCGGGTCGCGGTCGGCGGTGCTCCAGCGGCGCCACGAGGTCGGGCGGTCGAGCAGCTGGCGCGGGCGCGCATGCACGCCCTCGAAGTACGAAAGCACTTCGGCCTTGCTGCCATCGGTCACGCCCCACTCCTCCTGCCCGCGGCTGTGGAAGGTGACGACGAGGTTGTATTGCCCGCCATGGCGCAGCGGGTAGTGCACCAGGTGGCAGTCGGGGCCGGCCCAGACCACGGGCGCGTTCCAGCGCAGGTCGGCGGGCATGTCGGCCGCGGGCACGACGGCGCGGTACACCACGTGCCCCGACACGCGCGGCGCGTCGCCGATGAGCTTGCTGCGCACCACCGACTTCACGCCATCGCAACCGACGATGGCATCGGCCTGGAAGCGGCGGCCATCGCGCGTGACAGCCGTGACACCGTGCGCACCGGTGTCGATGGCCTCGACCTGCGCCGAGGTGTGGAAGCGGATCAGCGGGTGCTGCCTCACGGCTTCATGGATCGCGCCGTGCAGGTCGGCGCGATGGCTCACCGCGTACGGGTTCCTGAAACGTGCGCGAAAGGCTTCGCCGACCGGCACCGAGGCCACTTCGCCGCAATCGACGGCGTCCATCATCACGAGCCGATCGGTGAAGACCGAACCGCGGCGCACCGCCTCGCCCACGCCCAGCGCATCGAGCGCGGCAAAGGCATTGGGGCCGAGCTGCAGTCCGGCGCCGATCTCGCCGATGGCAGCGCTCTGCTCCAGCAGGTCGATGGAAACGCCCAGGCGCGCCAGTGCCAGTGCGGCAGCCATGCCGCCGATGCCCCCGCCGACCAGCAGCACCGAGGGAGGATTCTTCGAGGGAGTCATGGCAGGCCTGCGCGGTGGAGGGAGTCAGTCGATGTGCACGGTGAGCGAGGGCAGGCGCTCGATGCTCACCTTGATCGTCTGGCCCGGCTTCACCGCACCCACGCCTTCGGGCGTGCCCGTGAAGATCAGGTCGCCGGGCTGCAGCGTGAAGAGCGTCGACAGGTTGGCGATGACTTCGTTCACCGACCAGATCAGGTGCGTGATGTCGCTGTTCTGGCGCACCTCGCCGTCGACTTCGAGCGTGATGGTGCCGGCGTTGAGTTCGCCCACGTCGGCCAGCGTGCGCAGCGGCGCGATGGGCGCGGAGAAGTCGAAGGCCTTGCCGATTTCCCACGGACGGCCCTGCTCGCGCATCTTCATCTGCAGGTCGCGGCGGGTCATGTCCAGGCCGACGGCGTAGCCGTGGATGTGGCTGGCGGCCTGCTCGGCCGGGATGTCCTTTCCGCCCTTGCCGATGGCGACCACCAGCTCGGCTTCGTAGTGGTAGTTGCTGGTGAGCGGCGGATAGGGAATCGAGGCGCCCTTGCCGTCCGCCACGGGCACGACGGAGGCGTCGTCGTTCGGCTTGCAGAAGAAGAACGGCGGTTCGCGGTCGGGGTCGAAGCCCATCTCGCGCGCATGGGCCGCGTAGTTGCGGCCCACGCAGTAGACGCGGCGCACGGGGAACTGCTGGTCGGAGCCCACGATGGGCAGGCCGACGATGGAAGGAGGCGTGAAGACGAAGGACATGAAAACTCCTGCCGCATGGGGCGGCGCTGGGTCGAACAAACAAGAAGAAAAGCCGGGCGCCCGGTTCAGGCGTCTTCGAGGAAGGCTTCGCGCAGGATGCCCATGGCCTGCTGCACGGGACGGTCGGAGAAGCTGAACAGCACCGTGTCTTCATCGGGCGAAGACAGGCGCAGCGGCGCCCACGAAGGCACCACGAAGGTGTCGCGCGGACCGAACGCGAAGCGCTGGCCGCCAATCTCGGCCGTGCCGTGGCCTTCGACCACGCTGTACACCGCGCCGTCGGTCGCCCGATGCGTCCTGCCCGCGAAGCCCTTGGGCAGCAGCTGCAGGTTGGTCGAGATGGTCGGCATCGGCGAGCCGCCCGTCAGCGGATTGATGTAGCGCAGCTTGTGGCCCAACCAAGCGTCCGGCGCCTCCTGCTTCTGCAGCTGGGCCAGCGCCTCGCGGCTGCGGGCATAGGGGTAGTTGAAGATCGGCGAGGTGGCCGAGGCGTGGTCGTGGCGCACCGGCACCATGTTGTGGCCGAAGCGAGCGAGGCTGTGGCCCTCGGGGCGAGCCACGTGCTGCACCTTGGCATCGTCGTTCTCGGCGAAGCCGGCGTCGAAGAAGCGCAGCATCGGGATGTCGAGGCCGTCGAGCCACACCACCGGCTCGACCGATCCGCCGATGCCTTCGTTGCCATGGTCGTGCCAGGCCCAGGAAGGCGTGATGATGAAGTCGCCCGGATGCATGGTGGTGCGCTCGCCGCCGACCGTGGTGTAGGCGCCCTTGCCGTCGACGATGAAGCGCAGCGCCGACTGCACGTGGCGGTGCGAAGGCGCCACCTCGCCCGGCATGATGAGCTGCAGGCCGGCATAGAGCGACTGCGTGATCGACGAATTGCCGGGCAGCGCCGGGTTCTCCAGCACCAGCACGCGGCGCACGGCCTCCTCGGCGGTGATGAGGTCGGCCGACTCCATCAGCAGCGGGCGGATCTCGTCGTAGCGCCACAGCGCGGGCACGCAGGGCGTCTGCGGTTCGCGCGGCACCAGCGCGTGCAGCGATTCCCACAGCGGCGTGAGGTGCAGGGGGCTGATGCGGGCGTAGTAGTCGCGGCGTTCGGCCGCATTGGAAGGCGCGGGTTTCATTGGGCTTGGGTGTCTCCGTGGCGGCATTGTTGGTCCGCACCACTATTTCCTCAAGACCGCCTGCCAATACACGGAATTCGAAATTTCGATAATGGTGACTTTCACCGCAGCGTCAATCGCCCATGTCCAAGCTCGATCTCGAATGGCTCGCCGTGTTCGACGAGGTCTACAAGACCGGCAACGTCTCGAAGGCCGCGGAGCGGCTGGGCATGGCGCAGGCGGCGGCCAGCACCGCGCTGAACAAGCTGCGCGCGCACTTCGACGACCGCCTGTTCACCCGCACCGCGCAGGGCATGCAGCCCACGCCGCACGCCGAGCGCATCTACCCGAACCTGCGCGAGGCGCTGGCCCAGCTGGCGCAGGCCCAGGGCAACCGCAGCAGTTTCGAGCCCGCGCAGGCGCAGCGGCGCTTTCGCATCTGCATGACCGACATCAGCGAGGTGGTGCTGCTGCCCGGCCTGCTCGACCACCTGCGGCGCGCGGCGCCGGGCGTGCACATCGAGACCGAGATCATCTCCACCCTCAGCGGCCGCCGCCTGCAGGACGGCGAGGTCGACCTCGCCGTGGGCTTCATGCCGCAGCTGGACGCGGGCTTCTACCAGCAGACGCTGTTCATGCAGAACTTCGTCTGCCTGGCAGCACAGAACCACCCGCGCATCGGCGCGAAGCTCACGCGCAAGCGCTTCGAGGCGGAGGCGCATGCGGTGGTGTCCACCTCGGGCACCGGGCATGCCATCGTCGACACGACCCTCGCGCGGCTGGGCCTGAAGCGCAACGTGGTGGTGCGGCTGTCGAGCTTCCTGAGCGTGGCGCGCATCGTGGCGCACACCGAACTGATCGTGGTGGTGCCGCGCATCCTCGGCAACGTGCTGGCCACGCAGGAGCCGGTGAAGCTGCTGGAGCCGCCTTTCGTGCTGCCCGACTACGCGGTGAAGCAGCACTGGCACGAGCGCTTCCACGCCGACCCGGGCAATGCCTGGCTGCGGCGCACGCTGGCCCAGCTGTTCAGCGGCAGCTGACCGGGCGTGCATGCCCGAGCGACGGGCGGCGTCCGCAGGCGTGGCCCCGCTCGCATAATCGCGGCTCCTCCCACAGCCATATCCACAAAAGGCGGCCCCATGTCTTCGATCACCCTGCGCTTTCTCGCCGAACCCAGCACCGTCAACTTCGGCGGCAAGGTCCACGGCGGCACGGTCATGAAGTGGATCGACGAGGCCGGCTACGCCTGTGCGACCAGCTGGTCCAAGCGCTACTGCGTCACCGCCTTCATCGGCAGCATCCGCTTCCACCGCCCGATCATGATCGGCGACCTCGTCGAGGTGGAGGCCCGCCTGGCCTACACGGGCAACACCAGCATGAACATCTCGGTCGAGGTGCGCAGCGGCGACATGAAGGGCGGCGCGATGGAAAAGACCACCGAATGCCTGATCGTGTTCGTCTCGGTCGACTCGCACGGCCGGCCACTTCCGGTGGAAAGCTTCGTGCCCGGCACCCCCGGCGAAATGGCACTGGCCGAGCGCGCCAAGACACACCTCGATGCGAGCCGCGCAGCCGGCGCGACACCGTAGACCCTCCCGGCTTCGCATGTAGACGTGAAGCTCTAATGGGGAGCACGCCGAGCGGCTAGAGTCAGGCGATCGTTTGCAAAAAGGAACATTCGCATGGCTACCCAGGACGACGACAGCAACGGCAAGGCCGCCGACCGCATCAAGGATTCCGCCCAGCAGATCTGGCTCGCAGGGCTCGGCGCCTTCGCCAAGATGCAGCAGGAAGGCAGCAAGGCCTTCGAGGCGCTGGTGAAGGACGGCGCCGGCATGCAGAAGAAGACCCAGCAGGCCGCCGAGGAAACCCTGGCCCAGGCCCAGCAGCGCATGGCCGGCTTCGCCAGCGAGTTCGGCACCAAGGCCGCAGGCCAGTGGGGCAAGCTGGAGAACATCTTCGAAGACCGCGTGGCGCGCGCCCTCGAAAAACTGGGCGCACCCACCGCAGCCGACATGGCCGCGCTGCAGGCGCGCGTCGAGGCGCTCGAAGCCCAGCTGAAGAAGCAAGCGGGTGCGGCCCCCCGCAAACCCACGGCGCGCAAGACGGCCGCCCCCGCCGCCAAGAAAACCACCTTGCGCCGCAGCAAGGCGGGCTGACACCGCGCCGGCCCCGAGCGGCCGGCCGGTATTGCGGCACCGCACAAGAACCCGGCGCTGCAAAACATGTCCCGCACCGTCCATGGTGCGGTGCACATAGGCTAGAGTGTCCCCAAGAACACGAGCACACGGGGGCACCGACATGGCAAAGAAGGCGCCACGCCGCACGGCGCAACGCATCCTCGAAGCCGCACTGGATCTGTTCAACCGCTTCGGGGAGCCGAACGTCTCGACGACGCTGGTGGCGGGCGAACTCAACATCAGTCCGGGCAACCTGTACTACCACTACCCGGCCAAGGAAGAGCTGATCAACAAGCTCTACGAAGCCTACGAAACCGAGCTCAACGAGCTGCTGCACGCGAGCGAGGGCGTGCACGACGTGGAGGACGCGTGGTTCTTCATGCACAGCCTGTTCGAGCTGATCTGGCGCTACCGCTTTCTCTACCGCGACCTGAACGACCTGCTCAGCAAGAACCGGCTGCTGGAAACCCGGTTCCAGCTGGTGCTGAAGAACAAGGCCCGCGCCATCCGCCAGCTGATCGCCGGCCTGAGCCGCGCCGGCCATCTCGAGATCGACGTGCACGAAGTCGACACGCTGGCGCAGAGCATGGTCGTCGTGCTGACCTACTGGCTCAGCTACGAGTACGTGCGCAATCCGCGGGAGGCGCTGGAACCCGCGCACGCACAGGGCGCGCTGATGCGTGGCGGCCATCACACCCTGCACCTGCTCGCACCCTACCTTGAGCGCGAGCAGCGGCGGCATTTGCTGACACTGAGCAACGCCTACAACGGTGAAGATGCCGCCAGCAGCGGCAGTCTGGGCGCCGGCGCCGCGGCATCTCCTGTCGATATGGCGGCCTAGACAACCATGCCCCACCCCGATTTCAAACCGCTCTCGCTGATGTCCGCCAGCCCGATTGCCGCCGCCAGCCCGGGCCCCTGGACGCCCCTGCCATGGGCCGACCTGCCCCGCTTCGACGTGCGCAGCGTGCTGGCCCACTGGCTGCGCCTGCATGCCGGCCACGAGCTGCCGCTGCCGGCCGAAGGCTCGCCGCTCGCCGAAGGCTGGGCGCTGTACCACAGCGGCGAATTCGAACGCGCCGCCGCCGTCGGCCTGCAATTGGGCGGCGAGGGAATGGCGCTGGCCAACCAGGCGACCGCGATCTACGCCAACTACCTGGAGCCGCGCGAGGCCGTGCGGCTCGCGATGCTGCGCCAGGTCATCGAGCGCGCCAGCGCGCAGGCCGCCGCCGAGCCCGAGAACTGCCAGGCGCTCTACTGGCAGGCCTATGCGCTGGGCCGCTACAGCCAGGGCATCAGCGTGGCGCGCGCACTGGCCCAAGGCCTGGGCAGCAAGCTCAAGGGCGCGCTGGAACGGGTGATCGAACTGCAGCCGCGGCACGCGGACGCCCACCTCGCGCTGGCCTCGTTCCATGCCGAGGTGATCGACAAGGTCGGCGCGCTGGTCGGCCGCATGACCTACGGCGTGCGCTCGGAAACCTCGCTCGCGCTGTTCGAGCGGGGCCTGGAGCTGCACCCGCATTCGGCCGCCGGAATGATGGAATACGCCCGCGCACAACTGATGCTGCACGGCGAGTCGCGCATGGGTGAGGCGACGCGGCTCTATGAAAAGGCAGCGGCGCTGAAGCCGGCCGATGCGCGCGAACGGCTGGACGTGGAGCTGGCCCGGGCAGGACTGAAAGACTGAACCTGGTACCCAACGGTACCGCTCAATTTAAGATGCGCGGTTTCCGCTTTTCAATTCGAGCCCCATGTCCGACCTCAACGCCCAATTCGAAGCCGCCCAGGCCAACTCCAAGCTGCTCGCCGAGCGTCCCGACAATCCGACGCTGCTGAAGATCTACGGCCTTTTCAAGCAAGCCACCGAGGGCGACAACACCGCCAAGAAGCCCAGCTTCAGCGACATCGTCGCGCGCGCCAAGTGGGACGCCTGGACGGCCCAGAAAGGCGCGAGCGCCGATGAAGCCAAGCAGAAATACATCGACCTCATCGAATCGCTGCGAGGCTGACCGCGACCCTCAGCCGATGATCCCCCGCGCGTGCAGCGCGGCGATCTGCTCGGCGCTCAGGCCGATTTCCTTCAGCACCGCATCGGTGTCCGCGCCCAGCGCCGGCGCGTTGTGCCGGTGGCTCGCCGGCGTGAGCGACAGCTTGGGCACGAAGCCGGGCACCGCGAGCGCGCTGCCGTCGGGCATGCGCACCTGCTGCAGCATGCCGCGCGCCGCATAGTGCGGGTCGGCCGCGATGTCGGCGATGGTGTAGATGCGCCCGCCCGGCACATGCGCCGCGTCGAGCGCGGCCAGCACCTCGTCCACGGTGCGCTGTGCGGTCCAGTCGCCGATGGCGGCGTCCAGCATTTCGACCTGCGCCACGCGGCCCGTGTTGCCGGCCAGCGCCGGATCGGCCGCCAGGTCGGGACGGCCGATGCATTCCATCAGGCGGCGGAAGATGCTGTCGCCGTTGCCCGCGACGATGGCGTAGCCGCCGTCCGCGCAGCGGTAGGCGTTGGTCGGTGCGATGCCGGGCAAGGCGCTGCCGGCCGCCTCGCGCACCGCACCGAAGGCGCCGTACTCGGGCAGCAGGCTTTCCATGCAGTTGAAGACCGCCTCGTACAGCGCCACGTCGACCACCTGCCCGCGCCCTTTCGGGAATTCCGCGCTCACCGTCGCATGCCGGTGCTGCATCGCCATCAGCACGCCGATCACGCCGTGCAGCGAGGCCAGCGTGTCGCCTATCGACACGCCCACGCGCACCGGCACCCGACCTGGCTCGCCCGTGAGATGGCGCAGCCCGCCCATGGCCTCGGCCACCACGCCGAAGCCGGGGCGGTCGCGGTAAGGCCCGGTCTGGCCGTAGCCGCTGATGCGCAGCATGACGAGCGCGGGGTTGGCGGCCAGCAGATCGTCGGGGCCGAGGCCCCAGCCTTCCATCGCGCCGGGGCGGAAGTTCTCGATCAGCACGTCGGCTTCGGCCGCGAGCTGCCGCACGATGGCCTGCGCCTCGGGCTCGCGCAGGTCCAGCGCCAGCGAGCGCTTGTTGCGCGACTGCACCTGCCACCAGACGGAGGTGCCGTCCTTCAGCAGCCGCCAGGTGCGCAGCGGATCGCCCGCGCCGGGCGGCTCGATCTTGATGACCTCGGCACCGAAGTCGCCCAGCGTGCGCGCCGCGAAAGGCCCGGCGATCAGCTGCCCGAGCTCGATGACCTTGAGGCCGGCCCGCGGGCCCGCGGCCGGAGGGGAAGAGGTTATGGTCGTCGTCATGGCGCCAGAGTGTGCCGTGCCACCGCCGTCCGGATCCCGGAGACGGTCAGGCGAGGCGGCTGCGGCCCCGGTGAGACTGGAGCATTGCGTCGAGGCTGCGCGTGATTTTCTGCTCGATCATTTCGCTGAAGCTGCTGAACAGGAAGCCCAGCGTCGCGTCGAGCGTGAAGGTGCTCTCCGTGACTTCGACCGTGCCGTCGATGCCCGCGCGGGTGAAGGTCGCCACGTCGCGGCCGTCGCCCTGGGTGTAGACGCATTCGAGGCCGAACTCCTGCTCGACCTGCGCGATCCATTTGTGCGCGACGGCGCGCGCCCCGGCAATGCCCAGCGTGTGGTTGCGTTCGATATGGATGTCAGGCACCGTGGTCTCCGTTTTTGTGTTCCGGGCTAGAATGGGTCTGCAGGATGCCGGTCGCCGACTGAAGCGCACTGCGGCGTTCCGCGTCGGTCGGCAGCGCGGCAATGCGCCGGACCGCAGTGTAGAAGCGCGGCCAGTCGCGGCCTTCGCGCTCGAAGAGTTTCTCGAAGCCGGGCACGAGGTCGTCGTAGGCGGCCTGCGCACCGAAAGCTGCGTTGTTGGCGCGCGCCACCCAGGCGTCGTAGGCGTTCTGGCGCGGACCGGTCCAGCCCGCCTTCAGCTTCGCATAGCGTTCGTGGAAATCGGCCATGGCGGCCCGCTTCATGGCGTCGACCCTGGTCCGGTCCCCGGCTTTGGCTTCGGGCGATTCGTAGATGCGGTTCAGCGCGCGGCGCGTGTCGAGCGCCAGCGCGCGGAATTCCTGGCGCTGCGCGTCGAACTGCGCGTACTCGCGCCGCGCCGGCTCGCCGGCCTCGTGCTGCAGCCACAGCGCCCCGCCGATGCGCTCGACCGCGGTGGCGTACGACTCGTTGAACACCGTGTCGCCGGACACGTAGAGCACCTGGTGCGCCAGCTCGTGGAACACGATGCGCGCAAGCTCGCCCTCGGGGTAGCCGATGAAGGTGGACAGCAGCGGATCGCCGCCGGCCCAGTTCATCCAGCCCAGCGTGGAGTACGCGGGCACGGGGTACACGGCCGTTTCCAGCTCCTGCTTCTTCTGCGCCTCGGCTTCGGCATTGGCCGCATCCTCGCTGTAGTAGCCGCGATAACCCACGCAGCCCGCGACCGGGAAGCACCAGCTCTTGAGCGTGAGCGAGTACGGCGGCGCGGCCACCACGTTCCACACGGCGGCGCGGCGGTGCAGGTCGGCGTACGACTTGTAGCTGGCGTTGTCGGGCAGGCCGAGTTCGCTGGAAGCGAAGCGGCGGATGCGCTGGGCGAGTTCGAGCTTGGCCTTCAGCGGCGCGGACACGGCCGGATCGGCCAGCCATTCGGGCACGGGCCTGGCGGCCCGCATGATGCCGATGTGGCCGCTGGCGGACTGCCAGTAGTAGCCGAGGTCGGCACAGCCGGCCAGGAACAGCGAGCCGGCCAGCGCGAGAGCGCGCAGGGGCCTCACGCCTTCTCGACCTCGACGAGGCAGTCGTAGAAGGTGGGCCCCCGGCCGATGTCGGTCAGGCGCTGGCTCGTCAGTTCGTTGACGTTGGTGCCGTCCACGCCGAACTTGCGCCACCAGATGCCCATGCCATGCACCACGCCCTGCCGCGCGCGGCGCGAGACTTCTGCGCGGCAGCGGTGTTCGCCGCGCTTGTTGAACACACGCACCATCGCGCCGTCCTCGATGCCGCGCGCGGCGGCATCGGCCTCGTGGATCTCGAGCAGCGGCTCGACCTCGATGGCACGCAGGCTCGTCACGTTGACGAAGGTCGAATTGAGGAAGTTGCGCGCCGGCGGCGAGATCATGGCCAGCGGGAATTCGGTCGAGCTGCCGGCCGGCTCCCAGTTGGGGACGTGATCGGGCAGGCCGTCGATGCCCATGGCCTCGAGTCGCGCGCTGAAGAATTCGCAGCGGCCCGAGGGCGTGGGGAATTTGCCATCGGCAAACGGCGCCTCGGGCAGCTTCAGGCTGGTGAAGCCCTGCGCCAGCAGCTCGGGAAAGTCGATGGTGTTCCCGGCGAAGGCGGTGCGGCACAGCGTCTCGTCGTCGTCGGAGAAGCAGGGCTCGTCGAAACCCATGCGGCGCGCCAGCTCGCGGAACACCCAGGCGTTGCTGCGGGCCTCGCCGCGCGGCGCCACGGCCGGCCGGTTCAGCAGCACGTCGGTGTGGCCGTAGCTGCAGTGGATGTCCCAGTGCTCCAGCTGCGTGGTGGCGGGCAGCAGGTAGTCGGCATAGTCGGCAGTGTCGGTGCGGAACTGCTCCAGCACCACGGTGAACAGGTCTTCGCGCGCGAAGCCCGCCGCCACCTTGGCCGACTCGGGCGCCACCGCCACCGGGTTGCTGTTGTAGACCACGATGGCCTTCACCGGATTGGCGGTGTCCAGCAGCGCGTCGCCGATGGTGCTCATGTTGATGGTGCGCGGCTTGCGCCCGGCCAGCAGGTCGGGGCGCTGCAGCGCGGCGCGGTCGACCGGGTAGTGGCCCGAGCTGCTCAGCAGCAGGCCGCCGGCGCGGTCGCGCCAGGCCCCCACCAGCGCCGGCAGGCACGCGACGGCGCGCGCCGCGTTGCCGCCGCCGCGCACGCGCTGCATGCCGTAGTTCAGGCGGATGGCGGCCGGCTTGGTGGTGCCGTAGGCCCTGGCCAGCGATACGATCTGTTCTTCGGGAATGCCGCAGACCTGGGCCGCGCGCGACGGCGGCCATTGCAGCGCGCGCTCGCGCAGCTGCTCCCAACCCAGCGTGTGGTTGGCGATGTAGTCGTGGTCGAGCCAGTCGTGCACGATCAGCTCGTGCATCAGGGCCAGCGCCAGCGCGGCGTCGGTGCCGGGCAGCAGCGCGATGTGCTCGTCGCACTTGTCGGCGGTTTCGGTCCTGCGCGGGTCGATGCACACCAGCCGCGCGCCGGCGCGCTTGGCGGCCTGGGCGTGGCGCCAGAAATGCAGGTTGCTGGCAATGGAGTTGCTGCCCCAGATCAGGATCAGCTTCGCCTCGGCGAAGAACTCGATGCGCATGCCGACCTTGGCCCCCAGGGTGTGAACCATGGCCTCGCCGCCGGCCATCGAGCAGATGGTGCGGTCCAGCAGGGTGGCGCCCAGCTTGTGGAAGAAGCGCCGGTCCATCGACTCGCCCTGCACCAGCCCCATGGTGCCCGCATAGCTATAGGGGACAATAGCTTCGGGTTTTCCCTGTAATACTCGAAGATGCGCGGCGATGTCGTCCAGGGCGGCGTCCCAGCTCACCGGCTCGAACTGGCCGCTTCCCTTGGGACCGACACGCTTCAGGGGCTGTATCAGCCGTTCCGCATGGTCGTTGCGCTCGATGTAGCGCGACACCTTGGTGCACAGCACCCCGCCCGTGTGCGAATGGGCGGGGTTGCCCTGCAGTTTCACGGCCACGCCGTCCCTGACGGTGGTGACGAGTGCGCATGTGTCCGGGCAATCGTGAGGGCAGGCGCCCAGCACGGCGGTCGATGCGGGTTGGGAAGGTGCTTCTTCGAGCAAGGTATCCGATGCGTGGGCCATCGGGCGAGTCTAATTTGTGTGCGCGAGACAGAGCGCAGGAGTGGGTTTTGGACATGATGAATCGACGACGTTTTTCCCTGGCCGCTGGCGCGGCCGCCACGCTGGGTGGCTTCGGCATTGCGCGGGCGCAGGGCGACACGCCGCTGGTGCTGGGCCAGTCGGCGCCGTTCACCGGGCCGGCGGCGCAGCTGGGCATCCAGTTCCACCAGGGCGCCAAGCTGTTCCTGGACGCCTACAACGCCCAGCCGGGCCGCCGCAACGTGGTGATCAAGAACCTCGACGACGGCTACGAGCCCGAGCGCTGCGCCGCCAACACGCAGAAGCTGATCGAAGAGGACGTGTTCGCCCTCTTCGGCTACGTCGGCACGCCGACCAGCCTGGCCGCGCTGCCGCTGGCGGTGAAGGACAAGGTGCCGTTCATCGCACCGCTCACCGGTGCGATGTCGCTGCGCGAGCCTTTCCAGAAGAACGTGTTCCACCTGCGCGCCTCGTACAACGACGAGACCGCGCTGATGGTGAAGCAGCTCACGCACCTGGGCCTGAAGAAGATCGCGGTCTTCTACCAGAACGACGCCTACGGCAAGGCCGGGCTCGACGGCGTGACGCTCGCGCTCGGCGAACAGCAGCTCAAGCCGGTGGCGCTGGCCACGGTGGAGCGCAACTCGGCCGACGTGGCGCAGGCAGTGAAGACCCTGGTGGCGGCCCGGCCCGACGCGGTGGTGCAGGTTGGCGCGTACAAGGCTTGCGCGGCCTTCATCCGCGAGGCGCGCAAGGCGGGCTACGGCGGCACTTTCTTCAACATGTCTTTCGTTGGCACGCAGGCGCTGGCGGACGAGTTGGGCAAGGATGCGGCCGGCGTGATGGTGACGCAGGTGGTGCCCTCGCCCTACAACGCGGCCAATGCGCTGGCGCGCGAGTTCACCGACGCGGTGCGCAAGGCCGGCGGCGGCGCGAGCGCCAATTTTTCGAGCATGGAAGGCTACCTGGCCGCGAAGGTGCTGACCGAGGGCCTGCGCAAGGCGCCGGGCAAGCCCACGCGCGAGAGCCTGATTGCAGGGCTCGAAAGCATCGACCGCCAGCAGTTCGGCGGCTTCGAGGTGTCGTTCTCGGCCAGGAACCACGTGGGCTCGAAGTTCGTCGAGCTGTCGATGCTGACGGGCGACGGCCGCGTCAGGACCTGAACTTCTTTCGTGGAATACCGCGGAACCGGCTTTGCCGGGCCGCAGGTATTGCCCCCTTGAGGGGGTTGGCGTAGCGACACGAAGTGCGCGAAGCCCCGGGGGGTGGGTCAGGCCGTCAGGCCATCCACAGCCTGGAACATCGCCTGCCGAGCCTGGCTGACGATCTGCCCGCGCCAGGCATCGGTGTCGGTATAGAACGCCTCGAGCATCCGCGCGCGGATGCCGTCGGCCAGATCGGCCGGCGCCTCGGGATGCTTGTACAGCCAGTGGTCGGCGCGCAGGGCGCCGGTCACTTCGAGCATCGGCAGCGTGCCGTATTCGAGCGCGATGCCGGTGTACTCGGCCTGCGGGCATTCCTCGTACGCCGAATCCCACATCATCCCGCGCAGCAGCGCCGATGTCGAAGAACCGTCGTAGATCGAGGTGACGGGCGCGGCCGGCGTGCCCCACCATGCATTGGCGCGAGCATAGGCGGCCTTGTCGTCGCGGCCGGCGAAGATGCGTTCGCCCAGCCCGTTGGGGCCGAGCCCCGTGTGCAGGTCGATCCAGGCGATGCGCCGAGCATTGCCCGCATGGCGCTTCAGCACGCTGCGAATCGTCTTGTTGCTCCAGGTCGGCGCCCTGCCGCCGAAGAACAGGCCGTCGTCGAACTGGTACTGCCCGCTGGTCACTGCCGCCTGGAAGGCAGTGGCGCCGTGCTTCTCGATCCACTTGGCGACCGCCGCCTGGTTCTCGGGGGTGGGCGGCCAGGTGGCGGGCAGCAGCAGCTCGTGCAGCTTGGCGTAGGGCTCGTTGACCGGCACCGGCTTCGAGAAATCGATGAAATTGCGGTTCAGGTCGACGTTCTCGTGCGTCACGCGACGGCCGTGCGAAAAGCCGTGCGGATTGAGCGCGTGCACATACAGCACCGCCACACCCTGCGCCTTCGCCTTCTCGCGCCATTCGGCATCGTGCAGCGCGAACACCTGCACACCGCTGCCGCAATGGCCCTCGACGCCGTGGCAGGCGCTGGTGACGATCAGCAGGTTCTGCGCGTTCGCATCGCCGTCGAGCGCGACGTCCATCGACAGGTCTTCGCCGTCGCGCCCCTTGAGCGGATGCGCATGCGGCTCGACCGAGAGGCCGGCACTCACGCAACCCTGCAGGAACTTCTGGCGCGCCTGGGCATAGCGCGGCGAGAAGGCTTCGGCGATTCCGATCATGTGGCGATCAGGCGCTTGCGCCGCCGGGCTTGAGGAACTGCTCGGCGATCTGCACCCAGCAGGTGGCACCCAGCGGGATGAGATCGTCGTTGAAGTCGTAGCTCGCGTTGTGCAGGGTGCACGGGCCTTCGCCGTGGTGCACGTCGCGGTGCGTGCCGTCGCCGTTGCCGATGAAGGCGTACGCGCCCGGCTTGGCCTGGAGCATGAAGGCGAAGTCTTCCGAGGTCATGGCGGCCTCCTGCTTCAGCACGTTCTCGGGGCCGACGATGCCGCCCATCACGCGGCGCGCGAAGTCGGCCTCGGCCTCGGTGTTGACGGTGGGCGGGTAGTAGCGCTCGAAACGGAAGTCGCAGGTGGCGTCGTGCGCCGCGCAGATGTGGTCGCAGATCTGCTTCATGCGCGCCTCGATCATGTCGAGCACCTCGATCGAGAAGGTGCGCACCGTGCCCGACAGCTCGCAGTTGTCGGGAATCACGTTGTTGGCTTCGCCGGCGTGGATGGTAGTGACGGAGATGACGGCCGAATCGGTCGGCTTCATCTTGCGCGTGAGGATGGTCTGGAAGGCCTGCACGATCTCGCAGGCGATCGGCACCGGGTCGATGCCGGTCTGCGGCAGCGCGGCGTGGCCGCCCTTGCCGATCACGTTGACGAAGAACTTGTTGCCCGAGGCCATCACCGGACCGGGGCTCACGGCGAACTGGCCGGCCTTCATGCCGGGCCAGTTGTGCATGCCGAAGACGGCGTCCATGGGGAACTGCTCGAACAGCCCCTCCTTGATCATTTCGCGGGCACCGCCGCCGCCCTCTTCGGCCGGCTGGAAGATCAGGTACACGGTGCCGTCGAAGTTGCGGTGCTTCGCCAGGTGCTGCGCGGCCGCCAGCAGCATGGCGGTGTGGCCGTCGTGCCCGCAGGCGTGCATCTTGCCGTGGTGCTTGCTGGCGTGGGCGAAGGTGTTGAGCTCGGTGACGGGCAGCGCGTCCATGTCGGCGCGCAGGCCCACGGCGCGGCTGCTGGTGCCGTTCTTCACGATGCCCACCACCCCGGTGGTGCCCAGGCCGCGGTGGATGGGAATGCCCCATTCGGTGAGCTTGCCTGCCACCACGTCGGCGGTGCGGATTTCTTCGAAGCAGAGTTCGGGATGGGCGTGGAGGTCACGTCGGACGGCGGCGATGCCGGCGGCCTGCGTGACGAGCGAGTCGATGAGTTTCATGGCGTGGTCGTCTCAAAACGCCAGTCTATCCACTCCGGCGTTTCGAGGCACCCGCAAAGCCTCGTTATCCGGTATTCAGTGCCCGGCGGTCCAGAAGCCGATGTGCGGCGCGGAGGCTTCTTCCTCCAGCAGCGGCCCCACCACCTCGACGCGCCGCTGCCCGCGCGCAAAGACCTCGCGGCAGGGCAGCGAGAAGGTCGGGTTCTCGGGATGGTCGCCGGTCAGGCCGAGCAGCGCGTGCTCGGACAGCGCGTAGACCACCCGCCCGATGTTCGTCCAGTAGATGGCGCCCGCGCACATGCAGCAGGGCTCGGCGCTGGTGTACAGCGTGCAGCGCTCCAGTTGCCCGGGCGTAAGCAGGCGCGCGGCCTGCGCCGCTGCCGCCAGCTCGGCATGCTGCGTGGGGTCGCCCTCGGGCGGCATCGAGTTGTTGCCCGCGGTGGCCACGACTTCGCCGTGCTCGTTCGCCACCAGCGCGGCAAAGGGATGGCGCCCACGCGCCTTCGATTCGTCCGACAGCCGGATGGCCATGCGAAGCAGTTCGAGGTCGCGCGGGGACAGGTCGGCGCTCATGTCTGGACGACGCCCCGCGTTCAGCGGCCGATGCTCTTCAGGTAGTCGGCGCGCGCGGCCAGCGCAGTGTCGGTGAAGTCGGTGAACACACCGTCCACGCCGAGCTTGTAGTACACGCCGTATTCGTTCTTGCCGTCCTTGTTGTAGTCGGAGGCCAGGCGGCGCGACTCGTTGCGGAAGGTGAAGGGGTGCACGAACAGGCCCGCCTTGTGCGCGTCGGCGATCAGCGAGGTGGGTGCCGTGGAGGTGGCGTCGGCGTCGTTGATCTTGCCGTCCTTGTTGACGTCCACCGGCTTGCCGTCGGCGCCGATGGTGCCCTTGACGCTCACGATGTAGCGCTTCCAGGGGCCGATGCCGTCGGCATACGTCTTGATCTCGGCCAGGCCCGCGGGCGTGACCATGGCGTCGAAGTTGCGCTTGTCGCCGGCCTTGGTCCAGTCGTAGGGGCGGTCGCTGGGCACGGCGAAGGTCACCGCGCCGGTCTTCAGGTCGACGCTGTCGCCGTCGATCAGCTGGACGATCTTCGTGTTCAGGCCCTTGCTCTTCATGTATTTCAGGCTGCCCGGCTCGAACGACTGCACGTAGATGGGCGCGGTCTTGCTGTTCCAGCCGGCGGCGTTGATGGCCGCGATGACCTTGTCTTCCAGCGGCAGGCCCAGGTCGCGGAAGTAGGTCGGGTTCTTCGTCTCGGGGTAGATGGCGATGGTGCGGCCGGTTTCCTTCGACTTCGCCTTGGCGAAATCGATGATCTCCTGGAAGGTCGGGATCTTGTACTTGCCGTTGAACTCCTGCGGGCGCTCGGCATCGGTGGAGATGCCGCCCAGGGTCTTGATCTCGGCCAGCGTGAAGTCGTTGCTGAACCAGCCGGTCTGGGTCTCGCCGTCGACCTTGATGGTCTTCTTGCGCGAGGCGAAGCGGGGGTGCTTGGCCACGTCGGTGCTGATGGCGAGGTTGGGGTCGTGGCGGGCGATGAGCACGCCGTCCTTGGTGGAGACCAGGTCCATCTCGATCACGTCGGCGCCGAGTTCGATGGCGCGCGCATAGGCTTCGAGCGTTTCTTCCGGCAGATAGCCCGATGCGCCGCGGTGGGCGATGACCAGCGGCGGGTTGCCGTCGAGCGTCAGCAGCTTGTTGCTGGAGGGTCCGGTGCTGCTGCAGGCTGCCACGCAAAGGGCGGCTGTGGCGGTCAAGGCGATCTGAAGGGTGCGCATGGTCGTGGTTTCTCCGTCCGAATGAAGAGGCGCAGGGTAACCGCTTCGCGTGACAGCTTCGGCACCCACGCTCGCGCGGCGCCGACTTCCTGGAGAATGTGTTGCATGCTCCATACGCTTTCCCCCCAAAGCCTGCTGCTGGCCCAGACCCTGGTGCGCATGAACACCGTCAGTGCCAACAGCAACCTCCAACTGATCGACTTCGCGCAGAGCCACCTCGCGGCCCTGGGCGTCAAGAGCCGCATCACCTACAACGCCGAGCGCACCAAGGCGAACCTGTTCGCCACGCTGGGCGAAGGCAAGCCGGCCGGCGTGATCGTCTCGGGCCACACCGACACGGTGCCGTGGGACGGGCAGGACTGGAGCGTCGACCCGCTCTCCGCCGTGGTGCGCGACGAGCGGCTGTACGGCCGCGGCTCGGCCGACATGAAGAGCTTCATCGCCATCGCGCTGTCGAACGCGAAGCGCTTTTTGGAAAGCGACTCGCCCTTCGCGGTGCACTTCGCATTCAGCTACGAGGAAGAGATCGGCTGCTTCGGCGTGAAGGAACTCATCGCCGACATGCGCGAAGCCAACATCAAGCCGCTGGCCTGCATCGTGGGCGAACCCACCAGCATGGTGCCCGCCATCGCGCACAAGGGCGTCTACCGCTACAAGTGCTGCGTGCGCGGCAAGGAGGCGCATTCGTCGCTCACGCCGAAGTCGGTCAATGCCATCGAGATGGCGGCGCGCGTGATCGGCAAGGTGCGCGACATGGCGGAAGGCTTCGAGCGCAGCGAGCCGCGCTACGAAGGCTTCGACGTGCCATTCAGTACCGCGAGCGTGGGCCAGTTCCACGGCGGCATCGCCGACAACGTGGTGCCGCGCGACGCCGAGTTCCGCTACGAGTTCCGCGACCTGCCGACCGCCGATGCGAAGCGCATGCAGGCCGACGTGGTGGCCTACGCGGGCAGCATCGAGCCCGCGATGAAGAAGGTGGCGCCCGATGCGGGCTTCAGCTTCGAGACCATCTGCGAGATCCCGAGCTTCCTGGGCTCTGCCAACGACCCCGTCACGCTGCTGGCGCAGCGCCTGGCAAGCGAGGATCGCACCACGCTGGTGGCCTTCGGCACCGAAGCGGGCCTGTTCAAGAACGCCGGCATCCCCACGGTGGTGTGCGGTCCGGGCAGCATCGAGCAGGCGCACCAGCCCGACGAGTACGTGAGCCTCGAGCAGCTGGCGCGCTGCGAGCTGTTCATGGAGCGGCTGGCTTCTTCTTCTGCCATCGGCTGAGATGGGACGTTGCTTTCCGGGGCGTCGTTCGGGGCGCGCTCACGCCGACGGGGGACATTCGCGGAGGGGAGTACCGGGTGCCCTGTGCACGCACCCCGGAGCATCGCGGCTGTGCGATGGAAGACTGACGGGCTTGAATTGACCGAAAGCAGCACCCCACTGCAGCGCATGAAGCGCGTCGCCCTCGGCCTGCTGTGCGGCGCCGCCGTGCTCTACGCAGTGGCCAGTGCACTGCACGCGCAGCACCCGGCGTGGGGCTACGTCGCCGCCTTCTCCGAAGCCGCGATGGTCGGCGCCATTGCCGACTGGTTCGCGGTGGTGGCGCTGTTTCGCCATCCGTTGGGCCTGCCGATTCCGCACACCGCCATCATCCCGAGCAACAAGGACCGCATCGGCGCCAAGCTCGCGGGCTTCATCTGCGACAACTTCCTGAGCACCGGGCAGGTGCTCGGGAAGCTGCGGGAATTCGATGCGGCCGGGCGCATCGCCGACTGGCTGGCCCGGCCCGCGAGCGGCGAGAAGCTCGGCGAATGGGGCGTGGCCGCCGCGCGCTACGGGCTCTCGGCCTTCGACGACGAGCGGGTGCGCGACTTCCTGGGGCGCGCCGCCGCGGCGGGCCTCGAGAAGATCGATCTCTCGCGCCTCACCGGCCAGGCGCTCGACGCGCTCACCGCCGGCGGACGCCACCAGGCCCTGCTCGACGACGTGCTGCAGCAGGTGGCCGGCCTGCTCGAAGGCGACGAGGTGCAGGCGCACATCACCGAGGCCATCGCGCGCGAGATCAAGACGCTGCGCTACGTCGGCCTCGACCAGGTGGCCGCCAAGCTGGCCACGCGCAAGATCGTCGCAGCCGTGGCGCGCACCATCGGCGAGCTGGCGGCCGAGCCCGACCATCCGATGCGCAGGCGCTTCGATCACTTCGTCGACGACTTCGTGGTGCGCCTGAAGCTCGACCCCGAGTTCCAGCAGCGCGGCGAGCAGATCCGCGCCGAACTCGTCGCGCACCCGGCCCTGGGCGACTACCTGCATGGCCTGTGGGGCGAGCTGCTGGCGTGGCTGCACGACGACCTGGGCCGCGGCGACTCGACCATCCGCCGGCGCATCGCCTCGATGGCCGGCGCGCTGGGCACGCGGCTGCAGGGCGACGAGGCCATCCGCCGCTGGATCAACGAGCAGATCGAGGCGGCCGCGCCGCTGGCCATCGAGCGCTACCGAGAAGACATCCGCCGCTACATCGAGGAACGCGTGGGCGAGTGGAACGCTCAGGAAATGACGCTCGAGCTGGAGCGCCACATCGGGCGCGACCTGCAGTTCATCCGCATCAACGGCACGCTGGTGGGCGGGCTCGTGGGACTGCTGATCCACACGGTCACGCAGCTGCTGCGCGGCTGAGCGGCCCCGGGTAATCCACAGCGGACGAAAGTCCGCATCCTGTCTCCGGAGAGACCCCGCGGCCCCTCCCGCCTCCTAGACTGTTTCGCGCATCGATCAACCAGAGGAGACACGCACCATGCCCCGTCGAAGCAGCCTCGGCGCCCTCGCGCTGACCGCCACCCTCGCCCTGCTGGGCGCCTGCGGCAGCCTCGCGCCGCCATCGGCCACGCGGCCCGCTTCCTGGGGCCCGCCCGAGGCGCTGGTCGCCCCGTCGTCCTTCGCGGGGGTGCATGGGCTGGCCATCGACGCCAAGGGCCGGCTGCTCGCCGGCTCGGTGCTCGGCAACACGCTGTGGGAGGTCGACCGCAGCACCGGCGCAGCCAAGGTGCTGATCGACGCGCCCGAGGGCCAGGCCGACGACATCGCCGTCGGCCCGAAGGGCGAGCTGGCCTGGACCAACTACCTGATGGGCATGCTGCGCTACCGCGAGAGCGACGCCGCGCCCATGCGCGTGCTCGCCAAGGACCTGCCCGGCCTCAACTCGCTCGACTTCGACCGCCGCAACGGCAGGCTCTACGCCTCGCAGGTGTTCCTGGGCGACGCGCTGTGGGAGATCGACCGCGAAGGCCAGAAGCCGCCGCGGCTCATCAAGAAGGACATGGGCGGCTTCAACGGCTTCGAGGTGGGGCCCGACGGCATGCTCTACGGGCCGCTCTGGTTCAAGGGCCAGGTCGTGAAGATCGACCCGGCGAACGGCGCCATGACCGTGATCGCCGATGGCTTCAAGATCCCGGCCGCCGCCAACCTCGACGGCAAGGGCAACCTCTGGGTGGTCGATGCGCGCAGCGGCGAGCTGGTGCGGGTGGACCTCGCCACCGGCCGCAAGACCGTCGCGAAACAGCTGCGGCCCTCGCTCGACAACCTCGCCATCGCGCCGGATGGAACCATCTACGTCTCCAACATGGCGAACAACGAGGTGCAGGCCTTCAACCCCGCCACCGGTGACCTGCGCACGCTCACCAGCGGCAAGTTGGCCGTGCCGGCCGGCATGAAGATCGACGGCAACGACCTCTGGGTGGCCGACGTCTTCGGCTTCCGCCAGGTCGATGTGCGCACCGGCGAGGTGCGCGACGTGTTCCGTATGCAGCGCGACCCCGACCTCGACTATCCGTTCGCGGTCGGGCTTTCGGCCAGGCTCTTCGCGCTGAGCTCGTGGTTCACGGGCACGGTGCAGCTGGTCGACCGCCAGACGCTGAAGACCGTCGAAACCATTCACGGCCTGAAAGCGCCGTTCGACGCCATCCCCATGCCCGACGGCAGCGTGATCTACGCCGAGATCGCCACCGGCAGCATCACCCGCGCGAGTGGACCGAAGTTTTCCGAAAAGTCAGTGCTTGCTAGCGGCTTGAACGGCCCGGTGCAGATGGTCGTCGGCCGAGACGGCGCGCTCTACGTGACCGAGGCCGCCGGCAAGCTCTTGCGCATTCCGCTGGACGCCAGTGCGCCGCTGCGCACCGTGGCCGACGGGCTGGCGCTGCCCGAGGGGCTGGCGCAAACGCCGTGGGGCAGCTTCATCGTGGCAGAGAGCGCGGCGCGCCGGCTGGTGGAAATCGACCCCGTGAACGGCACGCGCCGGACGGTCGCCGAGAACCTGCCGATCGGCCTCGCGCCCGGGCCGGGACTGCCCCCGCCCTATGTGGTGACAGGCGTTGCAGTGAGCCGCGACGGCACGATCTACATGGCTGCCGATCGCAACAATGCGATATATCGAATTCGGCCTGTAAGGTAGCGTAACGAAAAGTTTGGATTTCTGTTTACTTTTAAAAACAAATATTACAGACTGCGCGGGACGTCTTGCAGCGTCCCGATCGCATCCGGTGATGGGGAGTCCGCGAGGCGCTCTTTTTCTTGAAAGGGACATCGCATGACACCGCTCGTCACAGGCCAACTTCTGTCGCCCGAGTACGCACTGGGCATGGTCGCGCTTTCGTTCGTCATTTCTTTCGCGGGCTCGCTGGTGGCCCTCATCTGCGCCGGCCGCATGGTCGGGGCGGACGGCAAACCCAACCTCGCCGTCGTGGCCTGCGCAGCAGTGGCGCTGGGCGGCATCGGCATCTGGTCGATGCACTTCATCGGCATGCTGGCGTACCGCCTGCCGGTGGCCATCTCGTACAACATGCCGCTCACGGTGGTGTCGCTGGTGGCGGCCATCCTGATCTCCGGCATTGCCCTCTACATGGCCGGCGGACGGCGCAAGTTCAGCAAATCGGGGTGGCTCGGCGGCAGCCTGCTGGCCGGCATCGGTGTCTGCGTGATGCACTACATGGGCATGTTCGCGATGAACATGCGCGCCTCGATGGACTTCGACCTGACGAGGGTCGGGCTGTCGGTGCTGATCGCCGTCACCGCCGCCGGCGCGGCCCTGTGGCTGGCGTTCAACCTGCGCAAGTTCACGCACAAGGTTGCGGCGGCCGTGGTGATGGGCGTGGCGGTCTGCACCATGCACTACGTGGGCATGAGCGCGGCCAGCATGGTGTGCATCGCCACGGCGCCCACTGACGCGCTGGCCATCGGCGGCAGCTACATGGGCCTCACGGTGTTCGGCACGGCCGGCGCGGTGCTGATCTTCATCTACTGGGTGGTCACCGGCAGCAGCCTCGACGCCCCGGTGGCCGCGCGGCGCGCCCGCGCAAGCTGACCTCCCTGCGGCCAGCCAGTAAGCGCAAGCGGGGGCGGCGCCCGCCCCCTAGAGTCGATGCAGAGCGAAAACAAGCGACCTGCACGGACTCCACATGCCAGTCATCGAATCCCGGCTGCAAACGGCCAGCGACACCTTCCAGGCCAACCGCACCGGCATGCTCGCGCTGCTGCTCGACACGGGCGCGCCCTTCCTGCCGCTGGCCTCGCTCGCGGGGCTGGGGCATGACGGCCCCGACCTGGCCAGGAGCGTGCCGGGCGGCGGCCTGATCTCCGGCATCGGTCAGGTGTCGGGCGTGCGCTTCTCGTGCGGCAGGCTGGCCGAGCAGGCGTTCGTCGCGAGGCAAGCCGAACGCGTGGATTTCCACTTTCGCGGCCAGTCGTTCCGATTGGAGAACCTGACGCACGTCGCGGTGGCGCGCACCGACGGCACCGGCAGCGACGGCCTGCTGCGCGCCTCCATGAACGGCCGGGTGATCGCGCTGCTCGTGGCCGAAGGCGATGCGGTCGCCGCGGGCCAGCCGCTGGTCACGCCCGAAGCGATGAAGATGGAGCACGTCCATTGCGCGCCGCGCGCCGGCCGCGTCGCCCTGCATGTCGTGGTGGGTGCGCAGGTCGCGGACGCATGACGGCGACGGCTCCTACCAATGTCCGAAGGTCATTCGCATGAATGCCCCCTCCTCCCGCTACCGCTCCGTCTTCGCGCCCGGCCTGTTCGACGGACAGGTCATCGTTGTCACCGGCGGCGGCTCCGGCATCGGCCGCTGCACCGCGCACGAGCTTGCCGCGCTCGGCGCGCAGGCGGTGCTGGTCGGCCGCAAGCCCGAGAAGCTCGAGCAGGTGAAGGCCGAGAACGGCGGCGCCATCGTCAACATCGTGGCCGATATCTGGGGCTCGATGCCCAACATGGGCCACAGCGGCGCGGCGCGCGCCGGCATGGTGAGCTTCACCGAGACCGCCGTGCTCGAATGGGCCGCGAGCGGCGTGCGCGTGAACGCGGTGGCGCCGGGCTACATCGCGTCCAGCGGCATGGACCATTGCCCGCCCGAGGCCGGCGGCATGTTGCGCGCCATGCGCAACACCGTGCCAGCGGGCCGTTTCGGCAACGAGGCCGAGACCTCCGCCGCCATCGCCTTCCTGCTGAGCCCCGCTGCCAGCTTCATCAGCGGCAGCGTGCTGCGCGTGGACGGCGCGCGGCCGCAGGTGCGCATGGGCTGGCCAATGGAGATTCCCGATGCGCAGACACAGCAGCGCGCGGCAGTGAGGCCTTTCGACGGCTTTCACCTCGCACAGACGCCGCGCGTGTTCCGGAATGACGAGCCCAACGACTGATTGGAGACAAGCGACATGCAGTACACCCACGAACACCTCGAGATCCAGAAGACCCTGCGCCGCTTCATCGACGAAGAGATCAACCCGCACGTGGACGAATGGGAAGAGGCAGAGATCTTCCCCGCGCACGAGGTCTTCAAGAAGCTCGGCAACCTGGGCATGCTGGGGCTGAACAAGCCCGAGGCCTTCGGCGGCGCGGGGCTCGACTACTCGTATGCGATGGCGATGGCCGAGGCGCTCGGCCACGTGAGTTGCGGCGGCGTGCCGATGGCCATCGGCGTGCAGACCGACATGTGCACGCCCGCGCTCGCGCGCTTCGGCAGCGACGAACTGCGCCGCGAATTCCTCGTGCCCGCCATTGCCGGCGACACGGTCGGCTGCATCGGCGTGAGCGAGCCCGGAGCGGGCAGCGATGTGGCGGGCCTCAAGAGCCACGCGCGCAAGGACGGCGACGACTACCTCATCAGCGGCCAGAAGATGTGGATCACCAACAGCCTGCAGGCCGACTGGATGTGCATGCTGGTCAACACCAGCGCCGGACCGGTTCACCGCAACAAGTCGCTCGTGATGGTGCCGATGGACAGCCCCGGCATCGAGAAGGCGAAGAAGATCCGCAAGATCGGCATGAACTCTAGCGACACCGGGCTCATCTACTTCGACAACGTGCGTGTGCCGCAACGCTTTCGCATCGGCGAGGAAGGCCAGGGCTTCGTCTACCAGATGCAGCAGTTCCAGGAAGAGCGCCTGTGGGCCGCCGCGAGTTCGCTGGAGCCGATGGAAGACTGCATCGCGCAGACCATCGAGTGGGCGCAGCAGCGCCACATGTTCGGCGCCACGCTGGCCGACCAGCAGTGGGTGCAGTTCAAGCTGGCCGAACTCAAGACCGAGGTGGAAGCGCTGCGCGCGCTGACCTACCGTGCCTGCGACCTGCATGTGCAGGGCGAGGACGTTCTCGAGCTCGCGTCGATGGCCAAGCTCAAGACCGGCCGCCTCACGCGGCAGGTGGCCGACACCTGCCTGCAGTTCTGGGGCGGCATGGGCTTCACGCTCGAGAACCGCGTCTCGCGCCTGTACCGCGACGGCCGGCTCGGCTCCATCGGCGGTGGCGCGGACGAGGTCATGCTCGGCATCCTCGCAAAGACGATGGGCATCGCGAAGCGGCCGCCGCGCGGCTGAGGCGCCCATGGACGCCGAACTGCAAGCCGACCGCGCGGCGCTCGCCGACACGGTGCGGCGCCTTGCCGAAAGCGAGATCGCGCCGAACGTGCAGGCCTGGGACGAAGCGGGCGAGTTTCCGCGCGCGCTCTATGCACGCGCCGCCGAACTGGGATTGCTCGGACTGGGCTACCCCGAAGACCTGGGCGGTACGCCCGCTTCGTATTCGCTCAAGCTGCCCGCATGGATCGCACTGGCGCGCCACGGCAAGAGCGGCGGTGTGCTCGCAAGCCTGTTCTCGCACAACATCGGATTGCCGCCCGTGGTGCTGCATGCGAGCGATGCGGTGCGCCGCGAGGTCGTGCCGCCGGTGCTGCGCGGCGAGAAGATTGCCGCGCTCGCCATCACCGAGCCCGGCGGCGGCTCCGACGTGGCCGCGCTGCGCACCATGGCAAGGCGCGACGGCGATCACTATGTGGTGAACGGCGAGAAGACCTTCATCACCTCGGGCATGCGCGCCGACTGGATCACGGTGGCCGTGCGCACCGGCGAAGGGCGCGGCGCGAGCGGCATCTCGATGCTCCTCGTGCCCGGCGATGCGCCCGGCCTTTCGCGCACGCGCCTCGCGAAGATGGGCTGGCTGTGCTCCGACACCGCGACGCTGCACTTCGACAACGTGCGCGTGCCGGCGCGCTACCTGCTCGGCAACGAAGGCGCGGGCTTCCGCATGGTCATGGGCAACTTCAACGGCGAGCGCATCGGGCTCGCGGCGGGCGCACTCGGCTTCTCGCAAGCCTGCCTCGACGAGGCGCTGGCCTGGGCGCGCGATCGCAGGACATTCGGTGCCGCGCTCATCGAGCACCAGGCGGTGCGCCACAAGCTGGTCGACATGCAGATGCGCATCGCCTCCACCGAGGCGTGGATCGAGGCGGTTTCGGCCGAAGGCGACGCGCACGAAGCGGCCGGGCGCTTCAACGCACCCGAATGGGTCGCGCAGGTCTGCATGCTGAAGAACCATGCGACGCAGACCATGCAGTTCTGCGCCGACCAGGCGGTGCAGATCCTCGGCGGCATGGGCTTCATGCGCGGCACGGTGAGCGAGCGCATCTACCGCGAGGTGAAGGTGATGATGATCGGCGGCGGGGCCGAGGAGATCATGAAGGAACTGGCGGCCAGGCAGATGGGCTGGTAGGCGCACGCCTACAAAAGGCGCCGGACCGATCCCTGTTCGGCGCCTGTCTGGAACGCTTGCGCCATGCGCGTGTCCAACAATCCAGCGGCCCTTGCCGGGTCGCAGGAGATCACCATGTTCTCTTTCACTTACGGCATCGGCGCCGTCGTCCTCGTGTTGCTGGTGATGCTGGCCTTTTCCGCCATCTGGATCTTCCGCGAATACGAGCGAGGCATCGTGTTTACGCTGGGGCGTTTCACGCGGGTCGCGGGCCCCGGGCTGGTGATCGTGATACCGGCCATCCAGCAGGTGGTGCGCGTCGACCTGCGCACCGTGGTGCTCGAAGTGCCGACGCAGGACGTGATCTCGCGCGACAACGTGTCGGTCAAGGTCAGCGCGGTCGTCTACTTCCGCATCGTCGACGCAGAGAAGGCCATCATCCAGGTCAAGGATTTCTTCAACGCCACCAGCCAGCTGGCCCAGACCACGCTGCGCTCGGTGCTCGGCAAGCACCAGCTTGACGACATGCTGGCCGAGCGCGAGAAGCTCAACCTCGACGTGCGCGAGTCGCTGGACGTGCAGACGGCGTCATGGGGCATCAAGGTGTCGAACGTGGAGATCAAGCAGATCGACCTCACCGAATCGATGGTGCGCGCCATCGCGCGGCAGGCGGAGGCCGAACGCGAACGGCGCGCCAAGGTGATCCACGCCGAGGGCGAGCTGCAGGCCTCGGAAAAGCTGTTCCAGGCCGCGCGCGTGCTGGCGCAGGAGCCGCAGGCCATCCAGCTGCGCTACCTGGAGACGCTGACGGTGATCGGCGCGGACAAGAATACGACCATCGTGTTTCCACTGCCGGTGGACCTGCTGACGAGCTTCCTGGGCAAGCGTTCGTAGCCTGCGCGGCACTGGGTCAGTCGTTCTTCTCGGGCGTTTCGCCCCGTGCAGCCGCAAGCGCGGCCGCCGCGCGCAGCTTGTCCTTCTTGCTCGGCCGCTTGCCCTTGACGCCGCCGGTACCCGACGCATCGACCACGGGCACTGCCACCTCCGTCGGCTCGAAGCCTTCGACGCGTTCGCGCGGCAGGCTCAGCCCCTGTCGCTTCTCGATCAGCCGGAAGTGCGCCTCGGTGGCCGCGCTCACGAAGCTGATCGCCAGTCCACTCTCGCCCGCGCGGCCGGTGCGGCCGATGCGGTGGATGTAGTCGGTCGGCGAGCGCGGCAGGTCGTAGTTGATGACCACAGGCAGCTGCGCGATGTCGATGCCGCGCGCTGCGAGGTCGGTGGCGATCACCACGTCCCAGCGGCTCTGCTTGAACTGCGAAAGGATGTCGGTGCGCGTGCCCTGCGCGATGTCGCCGTGAAAGGGCACGGCGTAGATGCCGTTCTTGTAGAGCTTCTCGGCCACGGTCTGCGCCGCATGCTGCGTGGCGACGAAGACCAGCACGCGATCCCATTCGCCTTCGTGCTGCTTCAACAGATGGCGCAGCAACTGCGTGCGGCGGATGGCGTCGACCTCGATCACGCGCTGCACGATGTTCGGCTCGGTGCCGGGCTCGCCCTGCACGTCGACGACGGCCGGATCGCGCAGCATGCCGTCGGCCAGCGCCTGGATGGCGCTCGGGAAGGTGGCGGAGAACAGCAGGTTCTGGCGCTGCTTCGGCAAGAGCGCGAGGATGCGGCCGAGCTCTTCGGCAAAGCCGAGGTCGAACAGGCGGTCGGCCTCGTCGAGCACCAGCGTCGACACGGCATCGAGCTTGAGCGCGTTGTGGTCGACGAGGTCGAGCAGCCGGCCCGGCGTGGCGACGACGATGTCGGCGCCGCCGCGCAGGCTCATCATCTGCGGGTTGATCGACACGCCGCCGAAGGCGACGACGATCTTCAGGCGCTCGGGCAGGTGCTGCGCCAGGCTGCGCATGGTCTCGCCCACCTGGGCCGCGAGCTCGCGCGTGGGCACGAGCACCAGCGCGCGCACGCGGCGCGAGCCCTGTGCGCGCTCGGCGCTCAGGCGCTGCAGCAGGGGCAGGGAAAATGCGGCGGTCTTGCCGGAGCCGGTCTGCGCCGAGCCCCGCAGGTCGCGGCCTTGCAGAATCGCGGGGATGGCCGCGGCCTGGATGGCGGTCGGCGCGGCATAGCCGCTTTCGGCGGCGGCCTGCACGAGCGCGGGGGCCAGGCCCAGTGAGTCGAATGGCATGTAAGCAGACACAGAAGAGAAGAAAGACGGATCGGATGTCGACGATGAAACAGCAGCGCAATCAGGCCGGCAGCGCCCTGGTGTACTCCACGGAAGCGGGCGGCCGCATGTGCCCCGGCTGCGGCGAGCCCATGGCCCGGTGCCGCTGCAAGGAGCTCAAGGCGCGCCTGCCGGCCACGGACGGCATTGTCCGCGTATCGCACGAAACCAAGGGACGCAAGGGCAAGGGCGTGACCGTCGTCAAGGGCGTGGCGCTCGATGCGGAAGGCCTCGCGGCGCTCGGCAAGCAGCTGAAAACGGCCTGCGGCTCGGGCGGCACGGTGAAGGATGGCGTGATCGAGATCCAGGGCGACCACCGAGAACTGGTGGTCGCGGCGCTGGTGAAGCAGGGCCACACGGTCAAGCGGGCGGGAGGCTGAGCACCGATGCAACCCGAAGACCTGCAGCGCCTGGTGACGCTCCAAATGCCGTTCGGCAAGCACAAGGGCACGCTGATTGCCGATCTGCCCGGAAATTACCTGACCTGGTTTGCACGCGAGGGTTTTCCCTCAGGAGAAATTGGCCGGCTGCTCGCGCTGATGCATGAAATAGACCACAACGGGCTATCCGGCCTGCTGAAACCGTTGCGAAACCGCCCATCGGGCCGAGATGTTTCTCAATAACACACGATTTCCCCACGCTTTTTGTCAATCGGGCCGGATAATCCGGCCTACGTGTCTGTGAGCTTTGTCTCCCGTGCACGTAATTCGGTGATCGGTCAGTTTCGCGCCACAGCGCATTTTGTTTGTTGTGATTCTGGGACTCCATCGCTTTGTCTTGTTGGTTTGAATTAGGAGTCCCTCAATGGGCAAGAAACTCTACGTAGGCAACCTCGCCTACTCCGTGCGTGACAACGATCTGGAACAAGCCTTCGGCGAGTTCGGCGCCATCGTCAGCGCCAAGGTCATGATGGAACGTGACACCGGCCGTTCGAAGGGCTTCGGCTTTGTCGAAATGGGTTCGGATGCCGAAGCACTGGCAGCCATCGAAGCCATGAACGGCCACTCGCTGCAGGGCCGCGCCCTGACGGTGAATGAAGCCCGTCCGATGGAAGCTCGTCCCCCCCGTACCGGTGGTGGCGGTGGCTACGGTGGTGGTGGCGGCGGTGGCGGCTACGGCGG